>NZ_JBQILM010000017.1:0-42705 GCF_056797215.1 Evtepia sp. | reverse complement strand
AGTTACGACAAGGGCTCGACTGTAACTGTCATTGGATGTGACAACGAACGCCCCGGCTACGAATTTCTAGGTTGGAACACCAATCCGAATGCCACTGGGCCTGACTTTTCTCCCGGTGATCAATTTACTATCAACGAAAACACCACCCTTTACGCCGTGTGGAAAAAGACGGAAGTCACTCCTCCCCCCGTGCCCGAAACTGCTAATTACACAGTAAAATGGTACAACACCGAGGGAGAGGCCCTCAAGGAACCCGAAACCCGTCTAGGCAAAGTCGGCGAAACTGTCTTTGTCACCGCCGAAGATAAGACGATCCCGGGCTACACCTTTGACGAAAACAACCCCGGCAATATCCTCTCTGACACGTTAGCTTCCAGCGGCACCGTGTTACGGCTGTACTTCACCAAGAACGAGACTCCTGGCCCCGACGTGCCGGATACGATCACCGTAACTTGGAAAGACGGCTACACGGAAACCCCCATCAAGACCGAGACCATTGACAGAGGTGGAGATTACAGCAAATTGTATCCCACAGACCCCACCCGCGATGGCTATGAGTTCACCGGTTGGGGTGAGCCCGTAACCGACGAAGATGGCAACATCACCATCACGGCCCAGTGGAAGCCCACTAGCGGCGGAGGTGAGGACCCTGGCCCCGGTCCTGGTACGCCTGAAACAATCGTGTATAAGGTCATCTGGTATGTGTTGGATGCTGTGACAGACAGCGTAGAGAATGCAACCGAAATCAAGTTTGAGGAGCGCAAGGACGGCACTGTCAACGAAGAGGTTTCCGTTAAGAATGCTGACAAAACACTCGATGGGTATACCTTTATCTCAGATTACGAGGGCAACGTATTGTCCGCTACTCTGGATAAAGCCGGCGCAATCTTAAAGCTGTACTTCACCAAGAACCCTGTCACACCTCCCGAACCGAAGGATGCCACCTACAAGGTGGCGTGGTATGACACCAACGGCAATCCCATCAAAGCCGCCCAAACCCGTACCGGCGAAGCTGGCAGCACTGTCAGCGCAACCGACAGCGACAAGGTGATCAGTGGCTACACCTTCGTACCGGGCGACAGCCGCAATGTTTTGCAGGCTGCCTTGGCGGAGGACGGCAGCACCGTTTTGAAGCTGTACTTCAGCAAAAATTCTGGCGGCAGCAGTTCCAGACCGGACCCAGACCCCAAGCCTCCGGTGGACCCCAAGCCGCCTGTTGACCCCAAGCCGCCGGTAGATCCCAACCCGCCGGTAGATCCCAACCCACCGGTAGACCCGGAGCCTCCTGTGGAAGTCCCCGATCCCGACGTACCCATGGTGCCGCCCACTGAGGAGCCGCCTGCTGTGGACGTTCCCGACGAGGACCCGCCCTTGGTGGATATCCCGGAAGAGCAGCCGCCTCTGGTGGACATCCCGGAAGCACAGCCGCCTCTGGTGGAGCTCCCCGACCCGGATGTGCCCCTCACCAGCACACCCCAGAAGCCCAAGCCCCAGCAACCTCAGAAACCCCAAAAGACCCAGCAGACGGAGATTCCCGATGAGGACGTCCCCCTGGCAGAAGTCCCCCAGACCGGTGACAACAGCGGTCTCTGGGCTGCCCTGCTCCTGCTCTCTGGCGCAGGCCTGACCTATCTCCTTCTGGACGATAAGAAGCGCCGGGACAACGCCAAGTAAACGATCCCAACGCAAAGACGCGGCCCAAATCGGGCCGCGTCCTTTTTTGTGTCTCTATGAACTTGTTCAGCGCAAGCCCTGTACCAAAATCACCAGCACCAGCACCGGCAGGATAAACTGGAAATAGGGCTTCATCCACCGGGGCAGCTTTAGCCCCTTCCCGGCGTTGGCCTCCGCCAAATAGTTGTCATAGCCCCAGCCCCACTTGCTCACGCAGAACAGCAGGTACACCAGGGAGCCCAGGGGCAGCAGCAGGTTGCTCACCAGGAAGTCCTCAAAGTCCAGCACGTCCCGGCCTCCCAGGAAATGCAAATCACTCCAAAGGTTGTAGCCCAGCACACAGGGCAAGCTGGCCACCAGGATGAACACGCAGTTCAGCACCGCCGCTTTTTTCCGGGTCCAGCCAAAGTTGTCGATGCAGTTGGCTTGGAGGTTCTCAAACACGGCAATGACCGTGGAGAAGCTGGCGAAGGTCATAAACAGGAAGAACAGCGTCCCCCAAAGCCGCCCGCCGCTCATGTCCAAGAACACCTTGGGCAGGGTGATGAAGATCAGGGACGGGCCGGAGTCCGGCTGCACCCCAAAGGAGAAGCAGGCAGGGAAGATGATAAGCCCCGCCATCAGGGCCACAAAGGTGTCCAGAGAGCAGATCCGCACCGCTTCGCTGGCCAAGCTGTGCTCCCGGGTCATGTAGCTGCCAAAGACCTCCATCGCGGCGATGCCCAAACTCAGGGTAAAGAAGGCCTGATTCATGGCCGCGGTGATCACATTGCCTATCCCGGCCTCTGCCGCCCGCTGAAGGTTCGGCAGCAGGTAGAACTTCACGCCCTCCAAGCCCCCTTCCAGGGTCAGGCTGTGGATAGCCAACACGGCAATCAGAGCCAGCAAGCCCAGCATCATCACCTTGGTGATCCGCTCCAAGCCCTTTTGCAGGCCAAAGCTGCACACAAAAAAGCCCACCAACACGGTGATGGCCATCCAGGCCCCCATCTCCCCGGGGCTGGCCAGCATGGCGCCGAACACCCCGTCCACCGCCTCGCCCTCTAAGCCGTCAAAGCTCCCGGCGGCGAACTTGAAGAAGTAGCCCAGCATCCAGCCGGATACGGTGGTGTAATACATCATCAGCAAGCAGCAGCCGGCCACACAGAACCAGCCGTGGATGTGCCACTTACTCTTTTTCGGCTCTAGGGCCTTGTAGCCCAGCACCGCACTCTTGCGGCTGGCCCGGCCTACAGCCAGTTCCATGGTCAACACAGGCACGCCCATGATAACCAAAAACAGCAGGTAGAACAGCACGAACACACCGCCGCCGTTCTGGCCTGTCACATAGGGGAACTTCCACACGTTCCCGATCCCCACTGCGCAGCCGGCACTCACCAGCAGAAAGCCCAGCCGGGATTGAAATCCTTCCCGATTCATTGGAATCTACCTCTCTTTCTCAATCGTTTCCTATCATATCGGAGCCCGCCAGGAAAGTCAATACTTTCCCTCGCAGAGATGTGATTTGTGTCAAATTTTTGCCCCATCTATGCCTCCGGTTTCCCCTCCCCCACCGGCACCTCGATCTGGACGATATAGTCCTCGATCCGGTCCACCACAGTCTCATTGATGCCCACCTCATAGGCATATCCCTCAGGCTCCAAGCCCTGGGCCCGGGCAAAGGCGAAAATCTCCCCGTATTTCTCCGGCAATTGATCCCAGGGCCCTCTGTAAAAGGCCCGGATGTACCGCCCCTTGGGCTGGACATGCAGCCCCCGCTTCGGGATGGGAAAGGGGGGCTCAATGAACAGCTTTGTATAGCCGTCAAAGTCCCCCCGGGCCAGGGCCTCCACGGGGATCATGGTACCGTAGGCCGCGTCGTGGAGACGGCGGAGCTGGTACTTTTGGGTCTGGGCGATGATCAGCTCCACCTGCTTTTCAAAAGAAGTGGAGCTGTCAATGTCCACCGTCACCAGATGCCGCGCTGGCTTCTCCACCACGCTGAGCCTGGACAGGTCCATGGTCAACAGGGCGGTGGTATGCCGGTGGTGATGGGCCAGGGTCTTACGCAGCCCCTGCAAGTGGCTGATCCTCTGGTCCAGCTCCGCCATCTTTTCCTCCAACAGCCTCTGCAAGCTGGCAGCGGAGCGTTGCTCCATGAATCCTCGAATCTCCTCGATGGATACATCCAGCTCCCGCAGCAGCAGGATGGTCTCCAACACAGCACTTTGGTGGTAGCTATAGTAGCGATAGCCGTTCTCCGGGTGGACCAGCGTAGGCCGGAACAGGCCAATTTCATCGTACCACATTAAGGTCTTTTTGTTGATCCCATGCAGCGCGGCAAACTGGCCAATGGTAAGCAGCTTGTCCTTCTTTTCCATACGCAAATTCCCTCTTGACCGTACAGTTACTGTATGGTTTATGATATCCCATGGCGCCACAAAAAGCAAGGAGAACAACACTATGGAAACACAAACCGCATACAGCAAGCCCGTGCGCTTGAAAAATGTTCTGGCCTTTGCCCTCCCCACCATCGTCATGTCCCTCTTCATGTCCTTTTACACCATGGTAGACGGACTTTTCGTGGCCAACCTCATCGGCACCCAGGCCCTCTCCGCCATCAACCTCACCGCCCCGGTGATCCAGCTGGTTACCGCCGTCTCCACCATGCTGGCCACCGGCGGCAGCGCGGTGATTATGAGGAAGATGGGTGAAAAAAAGGAGACGGAAGCCCGGCAGGACTTTACTTTTCTCATCCTGGTAAACGTGGCAGTGGGGCTGGTGATGAGCGTGGTGGGCTATCTGCTCACCGGACGGCTCTTTGACAACGGCCTGTCCCCGGAGGTTTCGGGCTACTGTGTAGATTATTTGAGCCGCTATCTGCTCTTCACCATCCCCATCCTCCTGATGAACAACTTCACCTTATATATGATCGCCTCAGAAAAGGCCACCCTCTCCCTAATCTGCTCTGTCACCGGCGGGGTACTGAACATGGTGCTAGACTATGTGTTCATCGCCATTTTTGATCTGGGCATCAGCGGCGCGGCCCTTGCCACGGGATTGGGCTATTCCGTCACCGCCGTGGCTGGGCTCTTCGTCTTTGGCCGTAAAAGCAGCCTGCTCCACTTTACGAAGCCTGTCCCACGCTTTCGTGTCCTGGCCAATGCCGCCACCAACGGCTGCTCGGAGATGGCCACTGCCCTGGTCACTGGCATCATCACCCTAATGTTCAACTGGACCATGCTCCGTTACGTTGGGGAGCACGGTGTAGCCGCAATCACCATCATCATGTACGTGTTGATGTTCGCCAGCTCCCTTTATACGGGCTATTCCTACGGCGTGGCCCCCATGCTCAGCTACAGCTACGGTGCCCAAGACCACCATAAGCTGAAACAACTGGTATCCCTCAGCCTAAAGATCATCGCCGTGATCTCCCTGGTCACAGTGGTAGCCTCTCTGGCCGCCACAAAACCCCTGGTATCCATATTCGCCCAACCGGAAGACCCGGTATTTGCCCTGGCAGTCTCCGGGAATAGCGTATGCTCCCTGGCCCTGTGCTTCATTGGCTTCAACATCTTCGCCAGCGGGCTGTTCACCGCCCTGTCCAACGGCATCGTCTCCGCCATTCTGGCCTTCTCCCGCTCCTTCGTGTTCATGCTCATCACCATGCTGGTGCTCCCCGCTCTTCTGGGGGTGACGGGGATATGGCTGGCTACCCCGGTGGCGGAGGGGATGGCTCTGGTATTGGGTGCGGCGATGTTCCTGAAATACCGAACGCGTTACCATTATTAGGCGCAAAAACCAGAGCCTGAAAAAAAATATATACACTGTGCCTGCTGGAAAAGTCTCCAACAGGCACAAATTTCATTTTCTTGGGATGGAAAACATTTGCATCCTGTGGACAGCGGGTGTCGTTTTTGGTAAAATAAACACAAGATTTTTACCAACTTGTTTTGCGGAGGAGTTATAAATGGAAAACTTACCAGTGGAGACGCAAGGTCTGAAAGAATTGGCGTCGATACAGCTTGATTTATCCATTCTGGAAGAAGATGAGGATATCACATCGGCAACTAAACTCTCCTTTACAAAAATTGCCGCCCTTGGGACAGGGTTTGAGCCAATTGTCACAGCATTTCAATCCATATTTTCCAATGGTGCTTCCAGTGGGATTTATCGGGTGACAGTTCCTGGAGGTGGGCATCTGGCACCTTTTCGAGATGGAAGCGGCTTGTTAGGCACCGTTTTGAGTGATGCAAATAACACCATCATGGGGCAAGCCAGACTGACATCTTTTGCAGTTGCACCTGCTATGATCTCAACCCTTTTTATGTCGATGGCATTGCTGGGTATCACCCAAAAGCTCGACGGGATAGAGAGAACACAACAGGAAATTTTGAGCTATCTAAGGGAAAAGGACAAAGCGGAGCGTAAGGGGAACTTGGCCTTTTTGTCCGATGTGTTGAACAACTATAAATACAACTGGAACAACGAGAAATATAAAACCAACAATCATATCAAAGTGCTGGATATCAAACAGTGGGCGGAGAATCAAATCTTCTTTTTGCGGGAACAAATTGCGAAACAAAATGGAAAAACGGCATTGCTGCACGCAGACCAGGCCGTAAAGAAACGGTCAGAAAACCTAAAGGGATTGTTTGGAGAATACCAAATCGCTGTTTATTTGTATGCCTTTTCCTCGTTCCTAGATGTAATGCTCCTGGAAAACTTTGACGCAGCGTTCTTGGCTGGGGTAGTCCAGAAAATTCGAGAACAGGGCTTGCGCTACCGTGAGTTCTATACTGAGTGCTATAATCAACTGGAACGGAGCTGGGAAAAGTCCATCCAGTCGCAGCTACTGAAGGGACTGTCCAGTTCCACTAAGAAACTGGGAAAAGCGGTAGGAAAGGTTCCAGTTATCAAAGTAGAGCCGCTTGAAAAGGGTTTTGCTGGAACCGGAAATTGGTTGGGAAACGTGGAGGGAAAGAAAATCGAGCAATCCATGCGGAAGTTTACCAGAACCCAGGATAGCACGGTCGTTCCATTCATAGAGAGCATTGAGACCGTCAGCCGCATATATAACCAACGGTTGGAGTTGGCCTTCGACGGGGAAGGCCTTTACCTTTCATCAGCAGAGGAACAGGAAGAATCTTAAAAACCATATACAAAGGGGCTGTCTCGTTTAGAGGCAGCCCCTTCTATGTTTGGAGGACACTTCTTTACGAAGTGTCCTCCAAACGAAACTCTAGGTTTATATTTGTTGGGTTCTATCTGCTCAGCCAGCACAATCGCCTATCTCAGACGCACATTAGTGCTCATACCAGCCCGCAGGGCCCGGTGTGAGGTTGATGTTCACCTGCTTGATCTCCTGATACTCCTCCAAGCCATGGACGCCCAGCTCACGGCCGATACCGGACATCTTGTAGCCGCCCCAGGGAGCCTCATTGAAGGTGGGGTTGAAGGCGTTGACCCAGGTGATACCGGCACGGACTTCCTTGACCACCCGGAGCGCTCTCTCCAACTGATGGGTGAACACGCCGCCGGCCAGACCGTAATCGGTGTCGTTGGCCAAAGCAATGGCCTCTTCCTCGGTCTTGAAGGTCTGGATGGTGACCACAGGACCGAAGATTTCTTCCCGGACGATGGTCATGGCGGGGGTACAGTTGTCAAAAATGGTGGGACGCATGTAATAGCCCTTGGCACAGTCGCCCTCGGTGTAGCGTTCGCCGCCGCAGACCAGGGTGGCACCCTCTTCGATGCCCTTTTTCACATAGCCCAGCACGTCGTTGAGCTGGCCTTCGCTGACCATGGGGCCCATGTCGGGGTTATCCAGGGGGTTTCCGATGGTCATGGCGTTGGCCCGCTCGGCAAAGCGCTTGACGAAAGCGTCGTGGATGCTCTCCTCAATGATGATGCGGGAGCCGGCGCAGCAGACCTCGCCCTGGTTGAAGAAGATGCCGATCATGGCCCACTCCACAGCGGCCTCCAAATCCACGTCGGCGAAGATGATGTTGGGGGACTTGCCGCCCAGCTCCAAGCCAATCTTCTTCACGTTGCTGGCAGCGCAGCGCATGATGCTCTGGCCCACAGCGGTGGAGCCGGTGAGGGTGACCATGCCGATGTCCTTGTGGGAGGCCAGGGCCTCGCCCACGGAGCCGCCCGGCCCCAGAATCAGGTTGGCAGCACCCTTGGGCACACCGGCCTCTTCCAGGAGCTCGAACATCTTCACGTTGGACATCACGGCGTTGGACGCGGGCTTGAAGATGATGCTGTTGCCGGCGGCCAGCGCCGGGGCGATCTTCCAGGACCCCATGACGAAGGGGAAGTTCCAGGCGCTGATGAGGGCCACCACGCCCACGGGCTCATGGATGGTGAAGGAGTGCATCTTGCCAAAGCCCTCGTTCACGTCATAGACGCCGCCGTAGGGGGCCTTGATGAGGCCGGCATAGTAGCGATAGCAGTGCAGGGCGTCGTCCACGTCGCCCTCGGCCTCCCGGAGGGGCTTGCCCATGTCCATGGACTCGATGCGAGCCAGCTCGTCCCGGTTCTTGTCGATCAGGTCGGCAATCTTCAGCAGGATGTCGCCTCTGGTCTGGCTGTCCATGTCCCGCCAGTCGCGGGTCTCATAGAAGGACTTCTTGGCGGCAGCCACGGCCAGCTCCACGTCCTCTAGGTTGGACTGAACCACCTCAGCCAGAATCTCGCTGTTGGCAGGGTTATAGGTAGGCGCGGTCTTGCCGCTGACACTCTCAACCCACGCGCCGTTGATGTAGTTTTTGCAAATCTTCATAGAAAAATCTCCTATCTGTTACAGAGCGGAAAGGGCTTCCCACCCAGAGCGCCGGAACCCTCTGGATGGGAGATGTACATCATGAAATATTCTCTGCCCAAACACGGCTTAGAGGCCGAAGATCTCCTTTGCCTTGGCGGCTGCTTTCTCGGAGGCATCCAGAATCTTGGCGATCTCCTCGTCGGTCAGGGATGCGGGGGGCTCATATCGGATGGTCTTGGAGTTGTTCAGGGTGCCGGAGATGATGACGTGCTGGTTATACATCTCCTTGGAGAACTCATAGCCATACTCGTCGGAGAAGAACTCCACGGCCATCATCAGGCCGATGCCGCGGACTTCCTGGATGACGGTGGGATACTTCGCCTGAATGGCTTCCAGGCCGGCCTTGATCTTGGCGCCCTTATCCCGGGCCTGGCCGGGGATGTCGTTCTTCAGCTGGAAGTCCAGGGCGGCGATGGCGGCGGCACAGCAGACGGGGTTGCCGCCGAAGGTGGTGGAGCCCAGCAGATAGGGGTTCTCAATCAATTCTTCGCTCCACATGGAGGGACGGCAGATGAGGCCGGTGATGGGCATCACGCCACCGCCGAAGGCCTTGCCAAAGGTCATGATGTCGGGGACAACCTCCTCGGCATCGCAGCGCCACAGGGTGCCAGTGCGGCCCATGCCGGTCTGGATTTCGTCGAAGATGAGAACCACGTCCAGCTCGTCGCAGATGGCACGGACCTCCTTCAGGTAGCCAGCGGGCGGGATGATAACGCCAGCTTCGCCCTGGATGGGCTCCAAAACCACCGCGGCGATGGACTCGCCCACTTCCCGCAGGTTCTCAATGGCGGTGCGGATGGCGGCTGCGTTGCCGTACTCCACGTGCTGCACCTGTTGGAGCAGGGGCAGATAGGGCTGGCGGTAGATGCCCTTTGCGGTCAGGGACAGGGAGCCGCCGGTCTTGCCGTGGAAGGCGTGGGTGGTGGCGATGAACCACTTGCCCTTGCTCTTGAACCGGGCCAGCTTCATGGCGATTTCAACCGCCTCGGTGCCGCAGTTGGTGAAGAAGCACTGCTGCAGGTCGCCGGGGGTGCAGTCGGCCATGGCCTTTGCCAGGTAGCCGCGCAGGGGGTCGATCAGCTCCTGGGAGTGCAGGCCCTGTCGGCTCAGCTGAGCCTTCACGGTGTCGATGATCAGGTCCTCGCTGTGGCCGGCGACATAGATGCCAAAACCGCCCATGGCGTCCAGGAACTTCTCGTCTTCATACAGGCCGCGGAAGTAGGAGCCGCCGTCTTCCCATTCCAGAACGGCGTTGCCTTCGGTCTCGGAGGAGACACACTTTCTGTAGTTGATCCAGCCGGGGCTCACGCAGGTGTTGAAGTGCTCCACGGTCTCCTTGACCATCTGGGCCTTCTCTTCAGGGGGAATCTCGTCCGCTTTCATGTGAATGAGCTTAATCACTCGGTCTAAGTCCTTCACGATCTGATCTCTGTTTTTCTCATAGTTGTACATTGTTGATCCTCCTTGATAAAATTGCGTTTGATTTTGTCCTCGTCTTCTGGCTTGGAGCGTCGCACTGGGCTGGGTCCAGCCCCTGTCTGTTCTAAAAAACATGTGTGGAGCAGCGACGGGCGTTTTCCGCGCCCCGATTCTTCTGTTACTTTTTCCATTTCGATGGTAAATCTTCTTGTTTTTTGGGGTTGATCCCCTGTGTGCTTCTTATTCTAAGCGGTTTTGCAAATTTTTGAAATTCTTTTATTCGATTAGTTCATACCATAAAACAAGTATGCCATGCACAATTAAAGGTATATTTTTTCATTTTAATTTCTGATATAATTACGAAAAACAGGAATTTAACCAGGAAGCGGGGAGGTAATGTGGTAAAGAAAAACATATTTTTAATCTTCAACAATGTAGTCTGTGAGCTATACCGCTGCCGGACGTATGCTGACCTCGGGGAGTACTTCCTCCCCATCCTGCGGATGCTTATCCCCTTCCGCTACGCCAGCATCATGCGCCGGGAGGCCGACGAGAGCCGCATCCGCCTAGTGGACCCCCTATGCGTCCCGGCGGAGTTTGAAGAGGCAGAGCGCAACTATATGCGCTATGCTGACGACGACTACACCGCCTGGCTGAACTGCTGCCGGGAATCCACCATCTTCCGGGAGAGCGACCTTCTGGGGGAACAGCAGCGGTTACGCTCCACCATCTATCAAAAGTGCTATCAGAAGTTCGACGTGTATGATTCCCTGCAATATGGCATCGTCCACAATGGCAAGCCCTTGGGCGCTTTGAGCCTGTTCTGCAGCCGGGGGGACGGCCCCTTTACCGACGACGAGCTGTTCCTACTCAGCTCCGTGGGCATCCACCTCAACCAGCAGATGGGCATCCTGCTCAACCGTATGTACCACCAAGGCCCCGCCTCGGGCTATGATATCCCCGCCATCGCCACCCGCTATGGCCTCACCGCCCGGGAAACCCAGCTTTTGGAGCTGCTCACCCGCTTCCGAGACAACCGGGAGATCGCAGAAGCCCTCCACGTCCAGGAGTCCACCCTGCAAAAGCACTTCCAAAATATCTTCCGCAAGTTCGGCGTAACTTCCCGCTGGGGGATTATGCGCTTGCTTTTAGAAGGTGATCCACGAAACTAAATTTTAGAGAGAGAATTGGCATAGGAACAGCCCAGGGCTGTTCTCCACATCCTTCCCCGCCTCTGGGGGAAGGCAGAAGGGAGGCCGAACCCCTATGGATGCAAACTATGGCATCATCAGTATCATCCCCGTCATTGTCCTGATTGTAGCCGCCTTCATCACAAAGCGCACCTTTGAGTCCCTCTTCCTGGCCACCCTGTTGGCCCTGATCATCGGCTTCAAAGGCGACTGGTTCACCGCACTCATTGAACAGCTCCAAGAGGTCGCCGCCAACGATATCTGGGTCCTGCTGGTGGTGGCCCTGCTGGGGGGTATGGTGGGCGTTTTAGAGAAATCCAAGGCGGCCATGGGCTTTTCTGGCCTATTGGCCAAGTTCGCCACCACCCGAAAACGCTCCCTATTGGCAGAGTGGGCCCTGAGCGTCCTGCTGTTTGTGGACGACTACCTGAACATCCTCACCACCGGCTCCATTGCCAAGCGGCTCAACGACCCCCACCGGGTCCACCGCTCCATGACCGCTTACATCATCGGCTCCACCTCGGCACCCATGGTGGTGCTGGTGCCCCTCTCCTCCTGGTCCATCTACTATGCCAGCCTCCTGGACAGCACCGGCATTGTCCCGGAAGGCGGCAGCGCCGTAGGGGTTTACATGCAGTCCATCCCCTTTATGTTCTACCCCATGTTCTGCCTGCTGGTTCTGCTGTTGGTGCTCGCCGGGGTCATTCCCCTCTTCGGCCCCATCAAAAAGTACCAACGGCAGGCCGAGGAAACTGGCAACCTCTTTATGGACGTGCGGCCCAATGAAGAGAGTGAAGACCAGGAGGACAGCGGAGATGCCAAAGGGAAAAGCGGCGGTGTCATTGACTTCCTCCTCCCCCTCATCGTCCTGTTGGCCGCTACCATCGTCTTTGACGTGGACGTGCTCAGCGGCCTGATTGTGGCCCTGGTGTTCACCGGTGTGATGTACATAGCTCGAAAGCTCATGTCCCTCTCGGAATATGTGGATTCCGTCTGGGAGGGCTGCTCCACCATGGTGTCCATCCTGGCCCTGCTGCTGATTGCCTTCCTGTTCAAGGCCTCCTGCGAAAACCTGGGCATGTCCGATTACATCATTGGCAAGGTTGCCCCCCTGATGGCAGGCCAGCTCCTGCCCTTCGTGGTGTTCCTGGTGGCCACCCTGATGACCTTCGCCCTGGCCAACGCCTGGGGTGTGTCCGCCATCATGGTACCCCTGATCGTCTCCCTGGCCCAGACCATGGACGCTAACATCGCCGTGGCCGTGTCGGCCATCTTCTCTGGCTCCGTATTTGGCACCCAGCTGTGCTTCTATTCCGACAACGCCATCCTGATTTCCCAGGCCACCAACATTCTCCCCATGGACCACGTAAAAACCCAGATGCCCTTCGCCCTGGTGGCCGGGGTCCTCACCTGCATCGCCTATCTCATCTACGGCTTTGCATGCCTGGGATAAGGCAGCCCCAATAGAAAGCAAACATGCCCCGCTCCCTTTCTTGTGGAGCGGGGCTTTCCTTGCGTTTCTATCTTTTCTCTCGACGGGAATACCCTCCTATGGTATAATCAAACTATATTTCCCATCTGGAAGTGATACCATGGGCAAAGTGAACAAACAAAAAAAGCGCCTCTGTATCGGTCTGTTGGCCCATGTGGACGCGGGAAAAACCACCCTCTCTGAGGCCCTGCTCTATGCTGCCGGGGCCATCCAGACCTTGGGCCGAGTGGACCACCGGGATTCCTTCCTGGACACCCACAGCCTAGAACGCAGCCGGGGCATCACCATCTTTTCCAAACAGGCGGAGTTTTCCACCCCGGAGTTGGAGGTCACCCTCCTGGATACCCCAGGCCACGTGGACTTCTCCGCGGAGATGGAGCGGACCCTGCAGGTGCTGGACTATGCCATCCTGGTGATCTCCGCCACCGATGCTGTCCAGGCCCACACGGAGACCTTATGGCGGCTGCTCCGGCGCAGCCAAATCCCCACCTTCGTGTTCGTCACCAAGATGGACCTCCCCTCCCCCGGCCCCGCCGCCCTTATGGACGAGCTGCGGCAGCGCTTGGACGAGGGCTGCATCGACTTCACCACCCAGGACGAGACCTGGGCAGAGACGGTGGCCCTGGGGGACGAGGCCTTGTTGGAGAAATATCTGGACAGGGGCCACCTCTCCCAAGGGGATGTCTCCGGCCTGATCCGCCTGGGCAAGGTATTCCCCTGTTTCTTCGGCGCGGCCCTGCGCATGGAGGGCATCGACGCTTTCTTGCAGGGCCTGTCCAGCTTCACCGAGGCCCCCACCTACCCCACAGAATTTGGGGCACGGGTGTACAAGATTGCCCGGGACCCCCAGGGAAACCGCATGACTTTTTTGAAGCTCACCGGTGGGCAGTTGAAGGTCCGGGAGGCCGTGACCTATCTGCCCCTCCAAGGGGATGCCCTGACGGAAAAAGTCACCCAGCTGCGCCGCTACTCCGGGGAGAAATTCCAGACAGCGGAGGTGGTGGAGGCGGGGCAAGTCTGTGCCCTGCTGGGCTTCTCCGCCACCTACCCCGGCCAGGGCCTGGGGATAGAGCCCCCCGCTCCGCCGCCGCTGCTGGAACCGGTGCTCACCTACCGCCTCATCCTCCCCCCAGACTGCTCCCCTCAAGTCCTCCTGCCCAAGCTCCGGCAGTTGGAAGAGGAGGATCCCCAGCTCCACATCCTCTGGGAGGAGCGGTCTGGGGAAATCCACACCCGGCTCATGGGCCAGGTGCAGATCGAGGTGTTAAAAAGCCTCATCGCCCAGCGCTTCGACGTGGAGGTTGCGCTAGACGCCGGCCGTATTTTATATAAGGAGACCATTGCCGCCCCGGTGGAGGGGGTAGGCCACTACGAACCCCTGCGGCACTACGCCGAGGTGCATTTGCTCCTGGAACCCCTGGAACAGGGGGCGGGGCTGGTGCTGGACAGCCGCTGTCCCGACGAACTGTTGGACCGGGGCTGGCAGCGCCTTATTCTCACCCACCTGGCGGAGAAGCCCCACCTGGGGGTGCTCACCGGTGCCCCCATCACAGACCTACGCATCACCCTCATGTCTGGACGGGCCCATTTGAAACACAGCGAGGGAGCAGATTTCCGCCAGGCCGCCTACCGGGCTGTGCGCCAGGGGTTGATGCAGGCGAAAAGTGTCTTGCTAGAGCCCTGGTATGCCTTCCGCCTGGAAGTCCCCACAGAGCAGTTGGGTCGGGCCATCAGTGATTTACAGAACATGGGCGGCACCTTCTCCTCCCCAGAGCAACGGGAGGACTTCTCCCTTCTCACCGGTACCGCCCCGGTGTCCGCCATGGCGGACTATCCCCTGGAAGTGGCCGCCTACACCCGTGGCCGGGGACGCATCTCCTGTTCCCTTCACGGCTACGCCCCCTGCCGCCAGGAAGCCCAGGTGGTGAAGGAGATCGGCTACGAACCGGAGCGGGATTTAGACAACCCACCGGACTCCATCTTCTTTGCCCGGGGGGCGGGGTTCAACGTGAAATGGAACCAGGTGCCCCAGTATATGCACCTGGAAAGCTGCCTCAAGCCGGAGCGTCCCCCAGACGCCCCCTTGGTCCCCAGGGTTTATACCAAAAACCTGGACATCGACGAAAAAGAATTGGAGGCCATCTTCCTCCGGGAGTTCGGCCCAGAGAAGCACCGGGAGTATCAATTCCTCCGCCAGCAGCCTGGGGAAACGCCCCAGCGCACCATCGCCCCGCCCAAGCAGCAATACCTTATCGTGGACGGCTACAACATGATCTTCGCCTGGGACGCCTTGAACAGCCTGGCCCGGGAGGACCTGGACGCCGCCCGCACCCAGCTCATGGACATGCTCAGCAATTTCGCCGCCTACAAGGGCTGCCGCCTGGTGCTGGTCTTTGACGCCTACAAGGTGAAGGGCGGCCAGGGCAGCCGCTTTGACCACCACCACATCCATGTCGTCTACACCAAGGAGGGGGAGACCGGAGACATGTTCATCGAAAAACTGGTCAACGAGATCGGCCGCAACTACGCCGTCCGGGTGGCCACCTCCGACGGACTCATCCAGCTCTCCGCCCTGCGCTCCGGCGTCCTGCGCATCTCCGCCGCAGAACTGTGGCAGGAAGTGGAATGGGTTGGGCGGCAAATTGACGACGCCGTGGAGCAGTGGAACAAACACGGCAGGGTCAACCCTTGAGCAAACACCACACCGACTTCGTTTGTTGACATGGAAAATATGAACTTAACAGCATTCACCGGCAGCTATACAGAAACCGCCAAGTGGGGCCACACCTCTCGAACGATGTACGGGGGCAACTACCATTCCAGGTAGTTGCCCCCGTATACTGTACCACAGTCATAGATGCCCAAGGCGTTGGGAGCTTTCAGGCAGGTAGCGGCCATTTTGACAAACAGCTTCCCCGCCTCCAAGGGGGCAGCGTCTCTCCCCAGCACCGCCACCAGCAGGTGGGCCTGATGGTTCTGGGCCGCGGCCACGGACTGTTCCCTGGTCATAAAGTTGCTGTTGGCCCAATACTCCGCCTCTCCATTGGGGACCTTACTCTCCAGCGGATTTTCTCCACCATAGCCACGCACTTCTCCTGGGCGGTGGCGGGGTCATAGGGCTCCATCTCGCTGAAAATATGGCCGCAGTGGCCCACACCATCCCCCTCATAGCCGCCGCAGACGGCCACCTTCCAACCACCTAAAAGGGATTTCTTAAACTTGAAGATGTAATACCGCAGTTCATGTAGCTCAAAGGTCCCCGCCAATTCCAGTTTCGCGGGCTTCTTCCCCAGTTCCTGAGGGTGGGAGAGCCATTCCTCCATCACTTGCATTTTTCTCTTGTGCTGTCATCGCTTACCCCTCCTGCTCTTTCGTATGAATCGCCTTACTCGTCATAATCCAACAGCCCCAGGCCCATGAGCTTCCCTGCCATCTCCTGGGAGCCCATGACCCAGATCAGGTCCCCTGTTTTCAGGTTCAGGTTGGGGTCCGGGTTGGGGATGGGCAGGAAGTCCCGCTCCAAGCCGATCAAAAAGGCACTCCAATCCTCCTTGATTCCGCTGTCCCGGATGCTCCTGCCCTGCAAGTACCCCAGCTTATCCAGGGTAACGCCACAGCACAGGAGCTGGTTTGCCTGGCTTACCCCGTCCTGGGTCTCGATGTACTCCTTCAAGCTGCGCAGCTTTTCCCCCGGCCAGGGCAGCACATTGAATTCTTCCTGCTTGCGGCAGAAATTTTCCACCGCCCGTTTGGCCCCCATGATGACCATCCGGTCCCCATGGCGCAGCTTCACATCCCCCTCGGGAATATTGATCTGTTCCCGGTCCCGAAGGAGCTTGATGACCTTCACCCCGTCCAGCTTGCCCCAGTCCAGCTCCTGTAGGGAAACCCCGTCCTGGGCATACGCCTCCCTGGGGCAGGTAAGGGTAATCACGTACAACTGTTCTGTGAGCCATTGGTGGGTATTGCCCCCCTCGCCAAACTTATCCACCAGCTTCCGCTGGTTGAGGTTGGCCAGGAACTGGGCCTCCACCTGAAGGTAGTGTCCCGCCAGCTTGTTGGAGCGGCTTGCCAGCAGGATCACCGGCAGGGCCATCAGGGACATCCACAGGGGATTGATCTGGAACAGCAGGAACGCCGGCAGCACCGCCAATAACACCGCCACCGCCATGCGGAAGATCACCAGGATGGTCAGCAGCACCCGGTTGGAGGTCCGGTCCAGCCACAGGGCGGTGAAGAAGCGCTTTTTCGTGCGCAGCATGGCCGGGATCAGGAAGGCCAGCACTGCGTAGATCGCCAGACAGCTTACCGTCTCCGCCGGAAGGGGGCCATCCAGCCCGATCTCCTCCAAGAAGGGCCGCAGGGTACGCACCCCCAAGAGGATAGCCCCCACAGACAGCACCCCAAAAAGGCCGAAGGTTCGGCCATAGTTGCGCAGAAAGAGGGTCCAATCCTTGTCTGTCCCCGGCTTCTTCCGCTGCCGGGCCTGGGCATAGTGCTCTAGGCCCTCCACCCAACGCTCTGGCAGTACCCGTTCCAGCCAACGGCACAGGGGCGTAGCAAACTTCAATGCCAGGGGAGTGGTAAAGGTAGTGACCACCGACACCGCCACAATGATGGGGTACAGGAACGCCCCTGTCACCGATAGGGACTGGCCCAGCCCCGCAATGATGAAGGAGAACTCCCCCACCTGGGTCTGGGCTGCCCCGGCCCGGAGAGAGGTCTCCAACCCCTGGCCTGCCGCCAGTCCCCCCAGGGTCAGGGACACCAGCTTGCCCACGATGGCCACCACAGACAGCAACAGGATGGGCCAGATATATTGTACAATCATAGCCGGTTGGACCATAAAGCCCACGGAGACGAAGAACACCGCCCCAAAGAGGTTCTTACAGGGGGTGACCAAGTGCTCCACCCGTTCCGCATGGACCGTCCCCGCCAGCAGGGAGCCCGCCAAAAAGGCCCCCAGCTCCGTGGAGAGCCCAATATGCTGGGCCAGCACGGCCATGAAGCAGCACAGGGCCAGAGAGAAGATCAAAAGCACCTCATCGTTCATCAGCACCACCAGCTTCTTCATCATGGTGGGGACCAGGTAGATGCCCAAGATCAGCCACAGGGCCAAGTACAGCAGCAGCAGGCCCATCCGTTCCGCCAAGGCAATCCCGCTGATGTTCTGGGACACAGAGATGGTGGCCAAAATAACCATGGCGAAAATGGCCAAGATATCCTCAATCACCAGGGTACCCATGGCCAGGGCGGCGAAGGGCTCTTTTTTTTGGCCCATGTCCTCAATGCTTTTCATGGTAATCATGGTGGAGGACATGGCCAGCATCACCCCCAGGAAGATGCTGTTGGTGTTGCCCCAGCCCAACAGCTCCCCCAGGAAGAAGCCCACGGCCCACATGGCCACCGCCTGGACCCCGGCGGAGAGGAAGCCCGGCGCCCCCACCTCCGCCATCTTATGGACGGAGAACTCCAACCCTAGGCCCAGCATCAGGAAGATCACGCCGATGTCCGACCAGACCTCAATGCTGGCCATGTCGTCAATGGTGGGGAGGAAGCCCACCACCGGCCCCACCAAAAACCCCGCCAGGATATATCCCAGCACAGAGGGCAGGTTGAGCTTTTTGCACAGCAAGGTGGTGAGCGCTGCGATACACAGGATGATGGTCAGGTCTAGGATCAGGGACGGGATGGACTCCATAGGGTACCTCCTCGGTATTTGTCGGATTTGATAGGATATACATATTATATCGCCGGGGGCACTTTTTTTCAATGGCTGATTGCCCCCTTCGTTGACATTCTCCCGCCTGTGTGGTACGGTTATTACATGAACAATGAATAACTTGGGAGGTTTCCTATGCGCAACGACCTTCGTCCCATCTGCCGGCAGCTCCGGCAGGATATTTTGGAAATGATCTGCGCCGCCGGTTCCGGCCATCCCGGCGGCTCCCTCTCCTGTGTGGAGATTCTGGCCGTGCTCTATTATGAGGTGATGCACATCGACCCCGCCCAGCCTGACGATCCAGAGCGGGACCGTTTCCTCCTCTCCAAGGGCCACGCTGCCCCGGCGCTGTACAGCGTCCTGGCCCGGCGGGGGTATTTTGACCCTAAGCTCCTGCCCACCCTGCGGCAATTGGGTTCCCCCCTTCAGGGGCACCCCCACCAGGAACGCCTGCCGGGGCTGGACTGCTCTTCCGGTTCCCTGGGCCAAGGCCTCTCCATTGCCAATGGCTTAGCCCTGGCCGCCAAGCGCCAGGGAAAGCCCTACCGCAGCTACTGTCTTCTGGGAGACGGGGAGGTACAGGAGGGGCAGGTGTGGGAGGCCGCCATGTCCGCCGCCCACTACAAGCTGGACAACGTCTGCGCCATTGTGGACGACAACGGCGTCCAGTTGGACGGCCCCACCGCCCAGATCATGAATGTGGAACCCCTGGGGGACAAGTTCGCCGCCTTCGGCTGGCAGGTGCTCCCTGTGGACGGCCACAATGTGGAGGACCTAGCCCTGGCCTTCCAGGAGGCAGCGGAGACCAAGGGGAGGCCCACCGTCCTCCTGGCCCAGTGCGTCAAGGGCAAGGGGGTCTCCTTTATGGAAAACCAATGTGCCTGGCACGGCAAGGCCCCCAGCCGGGAAGAACTGGCCGCCGCCCTGGCCCAGCTTGTATAAGGAGGGAACCCCATGAAATTACTGGACTATATCCCCCAGCGGGACGGCTACGGCCAGGGCTTATTGGAGCTGTGCGCCCAGCGCCGGGACGTGGTGGTATTGGACGCCGACGTGGCCGCCTCCACCCGCACCAACTGGGTCCGGGACCAATACCCAGAGGACTTTTATAACTTAGGCATCAGCGAACAGGACCTGGTAGGCACCGCCGCCGGGATGGCCCTGGGGGGGCTAATCCCCTACATATCCACCTACGGGGTGTTCCTCTCCGGCCGTGCCTTTGACCAGATGCGCACCACCGTGTGTTACAACAACTTGAAAGTCCGCTTCGGCGGCGCCCACGCGGGGATTTCCGTGGGCCCCGACGGGGCCACCCACCAGGCCCTAGAGGACCTCGCCCTGGCCCGGGTGCTGCCCAACATGACCGTCATTGCCCCCTGCGACAGTGAAGAAACCCGCAAGGCCGTGATTGCCACGGTGGACGTAGACGGCCCGGTATACTTCCGCTTTGGCCGGGAGGCGGTGCCGGTGGTCACCGACGCCCAGACCCCCTTCCAGCTGGGCAAGGCCCGGCTGGTGCGGCCAGGGACGGACTGCGCCGTGTTCGCCTGCGGAGCCATGGTCTATGAGGCCATGGAGGCCGCCGTAACCCTGGCCCAGGAGGGGGTGTCCCTGCAAGTGGTGGACCTGCACACCATCAAGCCCATCGACCAGGAGGCCATCCGGGCCGCTGCGGAGACCTGTGGGGCCATCGTCACCGCCGAAGAGCACCAGCTCCACGGAGGGCTGTTCAGCGCTGTGGCGGAGGTGGTGGCGCAGCAGTGCCCGGTGCCCATGGAGTCCGTGTCCGTCCCCAACTGCTTTGGCCAGAGCGGCCCCCCAGAGGCCCTCATGGCGCACTACGGCCTCAATGCCAAGGGCATCCTGGCTGCGGTGGGTCGGGTGTTGGCCCGAAAGGGGTGACGGAATGAGACGCAACATAAGCTCCACCCTGGCGATCCTCTCCCTGGTGCTCCTTCTGGGAGGCTGTTCCGGCCTCAGCGCCATCACCCAGCGCTTCCTCTCCCAGGGGCCGCCCCCGGCAGACTACGTGGCCCAGGAGGACGGCTTCCGCTATCTGAAAAGCTGCCTGCCCCCTCAGGCCCAATATATTTACGACCAGCTCCTGGAGGGGATCCGGAACCAGGAGGAGGAGATTCCCGGGCTCTACCCCGACGTGGATATGATCCGCAGTGCTGCCCAGGCCCTGGGCCGGGACTACCCCGAGCTGTTCTGGTTCTCCGGCTCCGGGGAGATTGAGACCACCTACCTGGGAGAAACCCCCACCGAGGCCCTTTACCGCCCGGTGTACGTGGTCTCCGCCCAAGAGCGCCCCGGCCTCCAAGCCCAGATTGACCAGTGGGCGGCGGACTGTTTCGCCACCCTCCCCGACGGTGCCTCAGACTATGACAAGGTCCTGGGGGTCTACCGCTACATCATCGACCACGCCGACTACCAGAACGTAGAGAGCAATTCCATCCTCAACATTATGGTCTATGGGGCAGGGCTATGCGGCTGCTATGCCCAGACCACCCAATACCTCCTCAACCAGCTGGGCATCCCCTGCGCCTACATCAGCGGCCAGGCCAACGGGGAGAGCCACGCTTGGAACCTGGTCTGGCTGGACGGGAACCCCTGCTGGCTGGACACCACCTGGGGGGACCCCGTATTTGAGGGGGGCAATGCCAACGATAGCCCCTCCTACGACTACTTCTGCATCACCACCCGGGACCTACTGCGGACCCACAGCATCGACGACACCGTCCCTGTCCCCGACTGTACCGTGGAGGATTACAACTACTTCCGCTACCACGGCCTATATTTTGAGAACTACCAGCCTGACGCCCTAGCCGATGCCATCCAGAGGGCAGTGGACAACGGGTCCCCCTACATCTCCCTGCGCTTCTCCACCGGGGCCTATTGGAATGCCTGCGACCATCTTTTCACCAAGGGGGAGCTCCACGACCTCTTCCACCAGACCCCTGCCGGCCAGGCGGAGCAGTTGGATTGGCGGGGCCAGCTCTGGTACACCCGCAACGACGACATGGGTACCCTCACCCTGACCATCCCCTACCGCTAAACCCTTTGTCAAGCATTTTCCCTTTACAGGGAAGCCTGTCAAATCCATACGAAAACAGCAAAAAGCCTGTCAAGCATTTTCACTTGACAGGCTTTGATTTTACTCAGGTTTTCTCCACTAAGCACCCGGCAGTCTCCGGCGTTGCCCCCGTTTCACCGTCGGTGTCCGCTAGCCCCAGGGCCTCCTTGATGCTGCCCCAGAAGGGGGTCACCAGCAGGAAGATCAGCAGGAGCACCGCAATGATGATGTTGCGTAGGTTCCTCATGGCGTCCCTTCCAGCTTGGCCACCGCCGCCTTGGCTGCGGCCTGCTCGGCCTCCTTCTTGCTCCGGCCCTCGCCGCTGCCGATGGGCTGCCCGTTGAGGCACACCTCCATGGAGAAGGTCTTGGCGTGGTCTGGGCCCCGCTCCCCCAGGAGCTGATAGGCCAGCACCTGGCCGCTCTCCCGTTGGACCAGTTCCTGAAGGGTGGTCTTGTAGTCCCTGCCCAGGTTGGTGCGCTCCTGCTCCTGTTCCAGGATCAAGCTATGGACCAGCTTGCGGACCTGGCCGATGCCCCCGTCCAGGTAGACGGCGGCCAACATGGCCTCCACCGCGTCGGCCTGGATAGACGGCCGGTGGCGGCCACCGCCGGCCTCCTCCCCCTTGCCTAGCCGGAGATAGCTCCCCAGGTCCAGGGCCTTGGCCACCTCCACCAGGCTGCCCTCACACACCAGGGCCGCCCGGATGCGGGTCAAGTCCCCCTCGGGAAGGTCGGGGCGGCTGCGGTAGAGATGATCCGCCACGATCAAGCCCAGGATGGAGTCCCCCAGAAATTCCAGCCGTTCATTGCTGGGCATCCCCTCGCCTCGGTGCTCATTGGCATAGGAGCTGTGGGTCAAGGCATTCTCCAACAGGCTCTGGTCCTGGAACTGGTAGCCGATCCGCTCTTCTAAACTCTTCAACTTGTCCCCCTCCTTCCGTCGGTGGCAGCCGGTCTCTGGTTTACAGGTCCAGCTTCCGCTGGAGGTAGTTCACCACGTCGCCCACAGTCTTCATGTCCACCAGGTCCTCTTCCGGGATCTCAATATCAAAGGCCTCTTCCAGCCCCATGATAAGCTCAAAGGTATCCAGAGAGTCCGCCCCCAGATCCTCTTCAAAGCTGGCGTCCAGGGTAACGGCGGCTTCCGGCACACCCATCTGATCCACGATCAGACTTTTCAGCTTCTCAAAAATCACAGTTCTTCCACTCCTTTCCGGCCCCCGCCCTGCATGGCACAGTACGCGAAACCGGTCGTTAAGATTTCTTTACTTAATATAGGGACTATTTTCCGCTCTGTCAAGAGGCAATTTATCAAAATCCTCACTTTGCCTCCCCAGGATCGGGAAGGCGCATGTATTCCACGTTGGCGGTGATGTCCTGGATGATCCCTGACGACGCCACTTCTCTGGCCTGCCGGGCCGCATTCAGGAACGCGTAAGCGCTGGAAGAGCCGTGGGCCTTGATCACGGGCTTGGAAATGCCCAGCAGGGCGGTGCCTCCGATCTCCGCGGCGTCGAAGCGCTTTTTCAGGGCCCCCACCTCGTTCTTCATGGCCAGGGCGCAGAGCTTGCTTTTGCCGCTGCTGAGGAACATCTCCTTCATGCACTGGCTCATAAACAGGGCGGTGCCCTCGATGGTCTTGAGGAAGATATTTCCGGTGAAGCCGTCGCACACCAGCACGTCCACGCCCTGGCACATCGCCTCCCGGCCCTCAATGTTGCCCACAAAGCGGATGCGCCCCTCCTTGTCCGCCTGTTGGAGCAGGCCATAGGCGGCCCGCTGAAGGTCCAGGCCCTTACTGGGCTCCGCACCGATGTTCAACAAGCCCACCCGGGGCTCCTGGACCCCCAAAAAGCGCTTGGCATAGTAAGAGCCCATAAAGGCAAACTGCAGCAGATATTCCGGGCTGCCCTCCGCCGTGGCGCCGCTGTCGATGACCACAGTGTTCCCTATCGCAGTGGGGACCACTGGGGCCAATGCCGCCCGGCGGATTCCCCGGATGCGTTTGATCACCAGCGTGGCCCCGGAGAGCAGGGCCCCGGTGCTGCCGGCGGAGACAAAAGCATCCCCGCGCCCCTCCTTGAGCAGGTTCAGCCCCACAGTCATGGAGGAGTCCTTCTTGTCCTTAAAGGCCCGGGCAGGGTTGTCCTCCATGGTGATGACCTCACTGGCAGGGACCAGCTCTACCCCTTTGGGGATATCCTGATGGCCCAGGCGCTTCAAGCTGTCCCGGATGGCCACCTCCTGGCCGGTGAAGATCACCTCCACCCCCAGCTCTTGCACCGCACGCAGGCCCCCTTCCACAGGAGCCAGGGGCGCCTGGTCGCCGCCCATGGCATCAATAATGATTTTCATATTGTTTCCTTTCTATCAAGCAAAATCCAGCTCATCCAGGCACGCCAGCGCCCGCTGGGACAGGGCGGCGTTCTTGTTGCGCTTGCCCTTCACCCGGTAGCCCAGGGGGGGCATAATGCCGAAGTTGATGTTCATTGGCTGGAAATTTTGCACGGTCTCATTGCTCACATACAGAGCCAGGGCCCCCAAGGCCGTCTCCTGAGGGAAATCCACCGGCGGCCGTCCTTGAAGCCGACGGGCCAGCTCCACCGCCGCCAGGCAGCCGGAGGCAGTGGACTCCACATAGCCCTCCACCCCGGTGATCTGCCCGGCAAAGCAAAGTCTGGGCTCACGTTTCAGCCGGTAGTAACGGTCCAGGATACCAGGGGCGTTGAGGTAGGTGTTACGGTGCATCACCCCGTAGCGCACAAACTCCGCCTGGGCCAGGGCGGGGATCAGGGAGAACACCCGCTTTTGCTCTGGGAAGGTCAGGTGGGTCTGGAAGCCCACCAGGTTGTAAATGCTCCCCTCAGCGTTGTCCCGGCGCAGCTGCACCACGGCGTAGGGCTCCTTCCCTGTCCTGGGGTCCCGGAGGCCCCGGGGCTTCAGGGGCCCATAGCACAAGGTCTGCTCCCCTCTCCGGGCCATGACCTCCACAGGCATACAGCCCTCGAACACGTTCTTGTCCTCAAAGCCGTGGATGGGGGCCTCCTGGGCGGCACACAGCTCCTTCCAGAAGTGCAAATACTCCTCCTGGCTCAGGGCGCAGTTGATGTAGTCCGCCGTCCCCTTGTCGTAACGGGAGGCAAAAAAGGCGTGGTCCATGTCCAAGCTCTCATAGGTCACCAGGGGGGCGGCAGCATCGTAGAAGTGCAGGTACGCCTCCTCTGGCAGCTTTTGGGCAATGGCCTGGGCCAACGCGTCGGAGGTCAAGGGCCCGGTGGCCACAATGACCTCTCCCTCCTCTGGCAGGGCCGTCACCTCCCCCTCCACCACGGTGATGAGGGGGTTGCCGCGGATGGCATCGGTGATGGCCTGGGCAAAGCCCAAGCGGTCCACCGCCAGGGCACCCCCGGCAGCCACCCGGTGCCGGTCGGCACAAGCCAAGATCAGGGAGTCCAGCCGCCGCAGCTCCTCTTTGAGCAGCCCCACAGCGTTTTCCAACTGATCAGAGCGCAGGGAGTTGGAGCACACCAGCTCCCCCAACAGGGGGCTATGGTGGGCAGGGGTCATCTTCTCCGGCTTCATCTCCCGCAGCACCACAGGGATGCCCCGCTTGGCCAACTGCCAAGCGGCCTCACACCCCGCCAGGCCGCCCCCCAGGACGGTCACCGGGGCGCTCATGCCTGTTCCTCCGGCGCTTCCTCTTGGGAAGCCGCCTTCTTGCTACTGCTTTTCTTTGTGGTCTTTTTCTCAGCGGCTTTCTTCTCTGCCGGCTTCTTCTCGCTGGCCTTTTGGGCGGCAGTCTTTTTGGCTGTGGTTTTCTTGGGCTTCTCCTCGGCCTTTTCCTCCGCCGTTGCCTCGGCAAGCTCCGGGGCCTCCGCCGCTTTCTCCTGTTCCTGGGCGGCCTCCTCGGGCTTCTTCTTCCGGTATCCCCCCCGCTTCTCCTCTGGGACAAAGTTCTCGCAGCCCTCATTGATGCAGAAGGGCTTTTTCGCCCCCCGGCCGGACTTTTTGAACATGGTCCAGCCACAGGCGGGGCAGTTGTCCTTCACCGGCACGTCCCAGGTCATAAAGTCGCAGGCCCGGCCCAGCTTATCCCCCAAATGCTCGCAGGCATAGTAGGTGTAGCCATTGCGGGAGGTACGCTTGAGGATGCGGCTGCCACACTTGGGGCAGTGCCCCGGCATCTGGATCACCAGGGGTTTCGTAAAGGTGCAGTCTGGGAAACCAGGGCAGGCCAGGAAGCGGCCAAAGCGCCCGGACTTCACCACCATCTGTTTGCCGCACACATCGCACACCTCGTCGGAGAGCTCGTCAGGGACCTTGATGCGGGTGCCGTCCAGGTCCTTTTCCGCCTGGTCCATCTCCTGGTGGAAACCCTGGTAAAAGTCCTGCAAGAGGGCTTTCCAGTTCTCCTCCCCGCTCTCCACCTGGTCCAGGCGGCCCTCCATGGTGGCGGTGAAGTCATAGTCCACAATATCCTGGAACTTATCCTTCATCAGCCCTGTGACCACCTCCCCCAGGGGGGTGGTGTGGAGGTGTTTGCCGTCCTTCACCACATATTCCCGGCTGAGGATGGTGGTGATGGTGGGGGCGTAGGTGGAGGGGCGGCCGATGCCCTTTTCCTCCAAGGCCCGGATCAAGGTGGCCTCGGTGTAGCGGGTGGGAGGCTGGGTAAACTTCTGCTCCGGCTTGGTGCCGGCGCAGTGGAGGGCCTCCCCCTCTGTCAGGTTGGGCAAGGGGCTTTGAATCTCATTGCTCTCCTCGTCCTTCCCCTCCTCATATACCGCCAGGAAACCGGGGAACTTCACCTCAGACCGGCTGGCCCGGAACACGTACCCGGCGCTGGTGACCTCAATGCTCACGCTGTCGTAGACGGCAGAGGCCATCTGACTGGCCAGGAAGCGGCTCCAAATCAGCTTATAAAGGCGGTACTGCTCTGGGGTCAGGTCCTTGCGCACACTCTCCGGGGTGAGCTCCACGTTGGATGGCCGGATGGCCTCGTGGGCGTCCTGGGCACCAGCTTTGGTCTTATAGCGTCTCGGGGTATCGGGGAGATATTTTTCCCCATAGCGGGCGGTGGCAAAGCCCCGGGCTGCGGCGATGGCCTCTTCGGAGATCCGCAGGGAGTCGGTACGCATATAGGTAATCAGGCCTACCGTGCCCTCCCCCTGGATATCCACGCCCTCATAGAGCTGTTGGGCGATGGACATGGTCCGCCGGGGGGGCATGTTTAGTTTCCGGGAGGCCTCCTGTTGCAGGGAACTGGTGATGAAGGGGGGCGCCGGGGAGCGATGCTTATCCTGGCGCTTGATGTTGCTCACCGCGAAGGGGGCAGCCTGGATGGCCGCCAAGACCTCCTCCACCTGCTCCTGGCTCTTGAGCTCCATCTTCTTCTCCCGGCCGTGGAACTGGGCCTTGAAGCTGCCCAGGTTTGGTGCGATGCGGTCTAGCTGGACCTCCAAGGTCCAGTACTCCTCCGGCACAAACGCCCGGATTTCTTCCTCCCGTTCCGCCACCAGGCGGGTGGCCACAGACTGTACCCGCCCCGCAGACAGCCCCCGGCGGATTTTCTTCCACAGCAGGGGGGAGAGCTGATAGCCCACAATCCGGTCCAGAATCCGCCGGGCCTGCTGGGCGTCCACCAGGTTCTGGTCGATCATCCGAGGGGCGGCGATGCTCTCGCTGACCACCTTCTTGGTGATCTCGTTGAAGGTCACCCGGTTGGCTTTTCCCCGGGGCAGGTCCAGCAGCTCCTGCAGGTGCCAGGAGATGGCTTCCCCTTCCCGGTCCGGGTCCGTGGCCAGGAACACGTGCTCGCTGGCGTCCGCCGCAGCCTTCAACTGCTCAATCGTCTCCTCCTTGCCCTTGATGGGCTGGTAGTTGGGGGTAAAGTCGTTGTCCAGGTCCACGCCCATTTTGCTCTTGGGCAGGTCCCGTACATGACCCATAGAGGCCAGGACCTGATAGTTGGGGCCCAAATATTTTCCAATGGTCTTCGCTTTTGCCGGTGATTCCACGATCACCAGATTCGTCTTAGCCACTGCGCAAAACCTCTTTCTTCCATATCATAAAGGTAGGCCGGGGACGCAGTCTGCGTCCCTGGGGCCGTCCGTATCACTCAATCTTTCAGCAGCACCTTGGTGGAAAACCGCTTGCCGGTGCCCTCCTGGATCAGGGCCCGAACCTGAAGCATGGTCAGGGCCGAGAGCACCCGCCGGGCGGGGATGGCAGTCTTTTCCGTCAGGTCGTCCACCGTCAGGGACAGGTCCCCCTGCAGGGCCCGGAGCAACGCTGCCTCGTCGTCGGTGAGGGCCTCCTTGTCCTGTCCCAGGTCGATGACAAGGCGTTCCTCCGCCGGGGCCTGCTGGGATACCTCGGGCGGGGGAGCAGCCTGTAGCTCCGCTGTGTGCCGGCGCTGCCCCTTGGGCGGACGCAGGCGCTCCCGCTCCACCTGGGGCGGCAGGGAAACCCTCGGATGAATCTTTGCCGGATAAAGGGCCTCATATTCCTCTAACACATCCCAGGCATCTTGGACCAGCTTGGCCTCCCCCTGGCGGATGAGGCGGTTGGGCCCCTGGCTCATGGTGCTGTCGATGTTCCCCGGCACGGCAAATACGTCCCGGTTCTGTTCCAAGGCCCAACGGGCGGTGATGAGGGAACCGCTGCGTTGGGTCCCCTCCGCCACAATCACCCCCAGGCACAGCCCGGCAATGATCCGGTTGCGCACAGGGAAGTGAGGGCCCAGAGGCGGGGTTTTGGGGGGATATTCCGACACCAAGGCCCCGGCGGCGGCGATGTCCTCATACAGGGCGCGGTTCTCCGCCGGGTAGGTCACATCCACCCCGTTGCCCAGCACCGAGACCACCTGGCCGCCTCCCCGCAGGGCCCCGCGAAGGGCGGCGGAGTCCACGCCCCGGGCGCTGCCGCTGACCACCAGCGCCCCCTGGCGGGACAGCTCCAAGGCCAGCTTCCCCGCCGCCATCACCCCGTAGGGGCTGGCGTTCCGGGCCCCCACGATGGCCACAGCGGCCTCCTCATCCATCCGGGGCAGACGGCCCCGGATGTAGAGGACGCAGGGGGCCGTGTTCAACTGTCGCAGACGTTCTGGATACGCGGCATCCTGGATGGTCAAAAGCTGCACGTTGCCGCTCTCGCACGCCTCCAAAATCCGCTCCGCCTCAGACAGGCTCTTGTGTTTCAGCGCTTCCCGTACTTCCTGGGGCAGGAAGGGCAGTTGGTCATACTCCTGGTCGCCGGCAAAGTAGGCCGCCTCCGGAGAGCCGAAATGCTCCAGGATGCGGGCGGCATACATCCCCGGGGACTTGCCCCGGGTGGTCAGCCATAGCCAGTGGCGGATATTACCCACCAGCAAGCCCCCCCTCACTCTGCCGGCCCATCTCCCATAATACCACCGCCCCGGCGGCGGCGGCGTTCAGGGATTCACAGCGGGGGCGCATAGGGATGCGCAAGGTCTCCTCGCACTGGGTCAGCACCCGGCGCGACACCCCCTGCCCCTCGCTGCCGATGACCACGGCGGCGGGACAGAGGGAGCAGGACTGGATATCCACCGCAGTCTCCCCCAGGGCTGTGGCATACAGGGGGATCCTCCCCCTGGCCAGGGCCCCGGTGAGGGGCTCCAGCTCCGTCTCCCACAGGGGCAGGCGGAAGCAGGCCCCCATAGAGGCCCGGAGGGTTTTGGGGTTCCAGGGGTCGGCGCAGCCGGGGAGGAGGAGGATGCCGTCCGCCCCGAAGGCATCCGCCGTGCGCCAGAGGGTCCCCACGTTGCCGGGGTCCTGAAGGCCGTCCAGCACCAAGTAGCGGCTGCCGGGGAGAGCCTCCGGGAGGGGCTCAGTGGGTAGGGTGCAGAGGAACAGCACCCCCTGGGGCGTTTGGGTGGAGGAAATGTCTCTCAACAGTGATCTTGGTATCTCCACCTGGCGCACGTCGTCGGGGCAGTCCATCTGCACTGTCCCTGTGGCCCAAAAGACGGTATCCAGCTTTGCCCCCCAACGGAGGGCCTCCTCCAACATTTTAGGTCCCTCTCCCACCATTTGGTTCTCGGCCCGGCGAAACTTCCGGTCCTTGACCAGCTTGCGCACGTGGGTCATGAGGGGGTTGGCTCTGCTTGTAATATGTTCCATGATTACTCCAAATCCAGAATGTGGTCGTTGGTTTCTGTACTGCCCAGGCTGTAAATCAGGTCTCCTCTTTGGAAGCAGTAATTCTTATCCGGGTTGGGATGGATGTTCTCCCCGTTGCGCTGGGTGGCAATGATGTTCACCTGGTAGTGCCGCCGGATATCCAGCTCCCCGATGGTCTTCCCCACCCAGGCCAGGGGGACTTCCAGCTTGACAATCCCGTAGCCCTCAGTGAGGGTGATGTAGTTCAAAATCTCCCGGTTGGACAGGGCCTGGGCCAAGTTCCAGCCGCTCTCCCGCTCGGGGAACACCACTTGGTCCGCCCCGATGCGCCGCAATAGCTCCTCGTGGGTGGCGGTGCGGGCCTTGCAGATAATCCGGGGCACCCCCAGCTCCTTGAGGTTCAATGTCACAAGGATGCTCCGGCCAATGTCGTTGCTGAACGCCACCACGGCACAGCTCATGTCCTTGACCCCCAGCGCCCGGAGGACGTCCAGGTCCTGGCAGTCCCCTGCCACCGCCTGGGTCACGTGGTCCGCCATCTGCTGGACCACCTTCTCGTCTGTGTCCACCGCCAGGACCTGGTGCCCTGACTGGCACAGTTTTTCCGCCACCGCTGAGCCGAACCGGCCCAGCCCGATTACCACAAAGCTCTCCATGGCTGTGCTCCTCTCTCAGGGGATCATCCGATCAGCAATTCACAGCTGGGGTATTTGATCTTATTCCCCACAGTTTTCTTGGTCAAAAAGGCCAGGGAAAAGGCCAAAATGCCCACCCTGCCCAGATACATCAGGGCCAGGAGGACGCAGTGGCTGGCAAAGCTCAGCCCATCGGTGATGCCTGTGCTCAGGCCCACCGTTCCGATGGCCGCCACGCTCTCAAAAAACAGGGGGAGGAAGCTGCCCCCCTCAATGTGGGCCATCACTAGGGCGGCGATGAGGGCGGTGAAGATCACCACCATGGTCAAGGTCATGGCGTTGCGCACCTGGCGCTGGGGGATGGTCCGGCCACCCACCACCACTTCTTCCCGGCCCTGCAGGCCGCTGACCAGGGCGGCCCCCAGGACCACCACCGTCACCACCTTGATGCCGCAGGCCGTAGACCCGCTGCACCCGCCCACCAGCATAAAGAGCATACTCACCACCTGGGCGCTCTCTGTCATCTCCCCCTGGGGGAACACGGCGAAGCCCGCCGTGCGCAGGTTGGCGGACTGGAACAGCCCCGCCAGGACCCGTTGCGCCGGGGGCAGCGCCCCCAGGGTGCCGGGGTTGTCCCACTCCATGGCAGTGAAGTAGACCCAGCCCAGCACCAGCAGCACCGCCGTGCCCCCGATGGCCAGGCGGCTATACAGGCTCAGCTTCCGCCAGCTCTTGGCCCGGAGGATATCCTCCCAGACGATGAAGCCCAGCCCACCGGTGATGGCAAGGCCCATGTGGATCAGCAGCACATAGGGGTCCCCCACGTAGTCCTCCATATCCACCAGGGCGAAGCCCCCGTTGCAAAAGGCGGACACCGCATGGAAGAGGCTGTACCACAGCCCCCGTCCAATGCCGAAGCGGGGCACGAAGCGCAGGGCCAGCAACAAGGTACCCACCGCCTCGAACAGCAGGGTACCCAACAGCCCGTGGTGCACCAGGCGCAGCACGCCTCCGGTGTTCTTCAGCCCCAGGGCCGAAGCCAGTACCACCTTTTGGGAAAAGATGATCTCCCGGCGCAGCAGGAGCAGCACCAGGCTGTATGCCATCATGAAGCCCAGGGCCCCAAGCTGCACCAGGAGCAGGATCACCGCCTGTCCCCCCAGGGTCCATTGCTCCAGGGTGTCCACCAGGGTGAAGCCTGTGACGCAGGTGGCAGAGGTGGCGGTGAACAGGCTGAGGAAAAAGCCGCCGCCGCGCCGGGACATCACCGGCAGCAACAGCGCCAGGGTCCCCAGGGCAATCATCGCCCCGAAGGAAACGGCCACCGCCCGGGTGGGATGCATCCCCCGCCCGGCGCCCCAGCGCCGTCTTCGTCTTCCCAGCTTCATGCCCCACCTCCTTGTGTCCTTCCATGCTCTGGTGGTTGTGGTTTTTGATACAAGCACGGCAGCATACCGGCAGCGTTTTTCTGCCGGTATGCTGCCGTCAAACATTATTCCATGGGCTTCATCGTGGGGAACAAAATCACGTCCCGGATGGAATCCGCGCCAGTGAGCAGCATGACGCAGCGGTCCACGCCAATGCCCAGTCCACCTGTGGGGGGCAAGCCGTACTCCAATGCGTTGATATAGTCCTCGTCCATCATGCCGGCCTCCTCGTCGCCGCCGGCCCGGAGCTCCACTTGCTTCTGGAAGCGCTCCTTCTGGTCGATGGGGTCGTTGAGCTCGGAGAAGGCGTTGCCCATCTCGCTGCGGCAGATGAAGAGCTCAAAGCGCTCGGTGAGCCGGTGGTCCTTGGGGGAGCGCTTGGCCAGGGGGGACACGTCCACCGGGTGCATGGTGATGAAGGTGGGCTGAATCAGTTTCCCTTCCACCTTCTGGTCAAAGCACTCGTACAGGGCATGGCCCCAGGTGGGTTCCACGCCGTCCATGTCCACCCCAGCGGCTTTGGCAGCAGCCACTGCCTCGGCGTGGTCGGAGATGGCCATGAAGTCCACCCCCACATACTCCTTCACCGCTTCCGCCATGGTCAGGCGGCGCCAACCGGGGCTCAGGTCGATGTCCTCCCCCTGCCACTGGACCTGGTAGGTCCCCAAAATCTCCTGGGCGGCGGAGGAGAGGAAGTCCTCGAAGAGGTCCATCATGTCGTTGAAGTCGGCATAGGCCTCATAGAGCTCCACAGTGGTGAATTCCGGGTTGTGCTTGGTGTCCATGCCCTCGTTGCGGAAGATGCGGCCAATCTCATAGACCCGTTCCAATCCCCCCACGATGAGCCGCTTTAGGTGCAGCTCTGTGGCGATGCGCATATACATGTCGATGTCCAGGGTATTGTGGTGGGTGATGAAAGGCCGGGCCGTGGCACCGCCGGAGATGGTGTTGAGCACCGGGGTCTCCACCTCCATATAGCCCCGGCCATCCAGGAAGCTGCGCAGGTAGCTGACAAAGCGGCTGCGGATTTCAAAGTTGCGCCGGGAGTCCGGGTTGACGATCAGGTCCACATAGCGCTGGCGATAGCGCAGCTCCTTGTCGGTGAGGCCGTGGAATTTCTCCGGCAGGGGACGCAGGGACTTAGACAGCAGGGTAATGTCCTTGCAGCGGACACTCATCTCCCCCCGCTGGGTGCGGAACACCTCGCCATCCACGCCCACGATGTCCCCAATGTCGTACTTCTTAAAGGCGTTATACACCGCCTCGTCCATCTCGTCCCGGCGGGCATAGAGCTGGATGCGGCCGCTCTTGTCCTGCAAGTCGCAAAAGCTCACCTTGCCCATGCCCCGCTTGGACATGAGCCGGCCGGCAATGCGCACTGCCTGGCCCTCCAATGCGTCGAAGCGGTCCTTGACCTCCTGGGCGTGGATGGACACCTGAAACTTGGTCTGTTCAAAGGGGTCCTGACCAGCCTCCTGGAGGTTTGCCAGCTTTTCCCGGCGGACCTTCAAAATTTCAGACAGGTCCTGCTCCACGGCTTCGTTCTTATTCTTTTCCATGCTTCTTCCCCGTTTCTCTATTATCTGTGGATCTCCAAGATCTTATAATGGATGCTGCCCTCCGGGGCTTCCACCACCACGTCCTCCCCGGCTTTCCGGCCCAGGAGGGCCTTGCCGAAGGGGGATTCCTCCGAAATGCGCCCGTTCATGGGGTCTGCCTCCTGGGAGCCCACCACCTGATAGGTGAGCTTCTCGTCAAACTCCAAGTCCTCCACGGTGACGGTATTGCCCACGTGGACGATGTCCATGTTCTTTTCCTCGTCGGTGATGAGGACATAGTTGGACAAGATTTCGTCCAGCTCCGCAATGCGGGAGTAGAGCTTACCCTGTTCGTTCTTGGCCTCGTCGTACTCGCTGTTCTCCGACAGGTCGCCGAAGGAGCGGGCCTCCTTAATCAGGTCCGCCACTTCCTTTTCTCGCACGGTCTTTAGGTAGACCTGTTCCTCTTTCAGTTCTTCCAGCCGCTCGGGGCTGAGCCGGTATTCCTTTGCCATGGTCACACACCTTTCGTCGTCGTGGGCCTTCCGCCCCGCCAGTTTCCATTTACACATATAAAAATAAAACTGAAAAATCTAATTACACGTTTAAGTATTATAGGTATTTTGTTCCGGTCTGTCAAGTACAGGAATCGGCCCTTCGACCCTTCTCCCCTGGTTTTTCCCGGAAAAAACGCCCTGGCCCAGGGATTTTCCCGGTCCAGAGCGTCCTTCTTTTTTCACATCCCGTCCAACAGGGCCGACAGGGCCGCTTGGAGCTGTGCGTCCTCCTCCTGGGGCAGCGCCCCAATCAGGAGCCGTTTTTCGTCCTCCTGGCTGAGGGGACGCACCACATCCGGGGTCAGCCCCGTCCCCGCCAGGGACCGGCCGCTGGGCAGGTAATAGCAAGAGGTGGAAATGTGTATGGCGCTGTCGTTGAGGAGTTTCAAGCTCTGCTGGGCATAGCCCTTCCCGTAGGTCTGGACGCCCACTACCGTAGCCCGGCCACTCTCTTGGAGCATGGCCGCTGTGAATTCCGCCGCGCTGTAGCTCTCCCGGTTCACCAGCACCACCAAGGGTAGTTGTATACAGTCGGCGTCGGCGTTTTTGACCTTCTCACGCCCCTTGGCGTCCCTGGAAATGAAGATAGGCCCTTCCGGCAGGAACTGGTCCAGCACCGCGGCCATCTCGTCCACCTGTCCCCCGGGATTGTAGCGAAGGTCCAAAATCAGCCCCTGGGCCCCTGCCTGGGTCAGCTCCTCCAACCCCTGGCGCAGTTGCTCAGACGCCCCCTGGGAAAATCTTGTGATGCTGAGTAAGCCTATCTGATCCGGCAGCATTTGGGTGCTGACCAGACGGCTTTGGATGCTCTCGCGCACCAGCTCCACCTGGCGCAGGCTGCCGTCCTCCCCCTGGACCTCTAGGGTCAGGCTGTTGCCCGCTTCCCCTTTGATGGCCTCCACACAGGCCTGCCAGGTCTCCGGGGTCACCGATTCCCCCGCCACGGAGCGGATGATCTCCCCCGCCTGGACCCCCGCCGCCTGGGCAGGGCCATCGGAGCTGACGGAGTCAATGTGGATGCCGTCTTTCTGCTCCCGGTTTATGGTGATGCCAATGCCCACATAGCGCCCCTGGGAGCGGATGCGGCTGGCCTGGAACTCCTCCTCGGTCATGTAGTAGGACCACTCGTCCCCCAGGGAGTCCACCATGGCTTCCAGCATGGCGTCCATCTGGGCCTCCCGGTCATACTCCCCCACAAAACGGTGCTCAATGGCGTCCTTGGCTTGGAGCAGGGATAGGCCGTCCTGGCCGATGATGATCACAGCCATAACCAGCATCCATATCATCCCTACCAATGCGCCCCCCGCGAACACCCCTAGGATATCCAGGATGCGGTTGCGTCTCTCTTTCTTGTCCATACCATTCCTCCTGTCTTGATGAAAAAGCAGCGGCCCGTCTCCGTGCCGCTGCTCTCATTTGGTTAATAGGCAAGCATCCCTGCCACTAGGCTCAGCACCAGGGAGAGGCACAGGATCACCGCCACTACGGCAGCTACACGCTTCTGGAAGCGCATAGGGTCCCGTCCTTTCTTTCCGCTCATCTCATCCGCCCCCTTACACTTTCAGGAATTTCCGGATCGCCAAGGCCGAACCCCCGGCACCGATGGCAAAACCCACCACCAGGAACACCAGCATGACAATATACGCCAGTTGGGAGAAGGGCACGGTGGTAATGATGGAGAGGATTCCACTATTCTCCATGGCCCGCTGGATCAGCCCGTAGATGCCCCACTCTGCCAAATAGGCCAGCACAGCGCCCACAAGCCCCAATAGCACACCCTCCACCAGAAAGGGCCAGCGGATGAACCAGTTGCTTGCACCGCACATACGCAGCACGGCAATTTCTTCCCGCCGGGTGAAGGTCGCAATCTTGATGGTGTTGGAGATGATGAACACAGACACCAGCACCAGCATCGCCACCAGGATGATGGCCACACCACCGGCCACGTTGCGGATCATCAGAAAGCCGTCGGCCACTTCCAGGGATGCCTGGATATCGGCAATGCCGGTGACCTGCTCCACCTGCTCCACGGTCTCACTCATGGCCTCAATGTCCACCACATGGATGATGAAGCGGTCCCGCAGGACGCTGTCTGGCGCGTCCCGGAAGAGGTCCTGCCGCCCCTCCAAGGTCTCCTTGAAGTTGGCCATGGCCTCAGACCGGCTCACAAAGGTGACACTGGCCACATTGCTGATGCCCTCCAACCGGGGTTGGAGCGCCCGGGCCGACTGGTCGTCGTAATTCTCATCCACGTAGGCCAAAAACTGGTTCTCATCCTCCAGCTCCCGGAACATGTGGTTCAGGTTCACCGCCACCAGGGAGAAGGAGCCCATGATGAGAAGGCAGGCCAGGATCATACACACCGAGGCAAAGGACATCAGCCCATGGGCAAAGATGCTCCGGAAGCCATCCTTAAAATGATACCAAAATTGATTATCGCCCATTGTTGTAATACCCTCCCGCAGCATCGCTGATGATTCGGCCATTTTCAATGGCCACCACACGCTTGTCGAAACGGTTGACCAGCTCCCGTTCGTGGGTCACCACCAGGACGGTGGTGCCCATGCTGTTGATCTTCACCAACAGTGACATGATTTCCAGGGAACGGGCCGGGTCCAGGTTCCCCGTAGGCTCGTCGGCAATGATAACGCTGGGATTATTTGCCAGGGCACGGGCAATGGCCACACGCTGCTGCTCCCCGCCGGAGAGCTGGTTGGGGTAGCGGTGGCCCTTTTCGCTCAGGTCCACCAAGCCCAGGATATAGGGGATGCGGCGCTGGATTTCCTTGGGGGTAGCCCCCACAGCCCGCATGACCACCTCTAGGTTCTCGCTGACGGTCTTTTTCTCAATGAGGCGGAAATCCTGGAACACCACCCCCAGGGTGCGGCGCATCAGGGGGATCTGTTTTTGGCTGATATCCCGCAGGTTATAGCCGTTGACCATCAGCCGCCCGGCGGTGGCCTGGATCTCCCCAGTGATGAGCTTGACGATGGTGGACTTGCCCGAACCGGAGCGGCCCACCAAAAAGACGAAATCACCGTCGGCGATTTCCAGCCGCACCCCTTTCAGGGCTTTCGTCCCATTTTCATATTGTTTATATACATCTGTCAGGCGAATCAAAAGGTAACACTCCTTATAAGACGTTTCTCTCAGGACTCAATGCCACGGGAGACCAGGTACTTCTTCACCATCAGGGCCACCTTGAAGGTGATGGCATCGTCAAACTCCCGCAGGTCTAAGCCTGTAAGCTTTTTGATCTTCTCCAAGCGGTACACCAGGGTGTTGCGGTGGACGAAGAGCTTCCGGGCCGTCTCGGAGACGTTCAAGTTGTTCTCAAAGAACTTGTTGATGGTGAACAAGGTCTCCTGGTCCAAGGCGTCGATGGGGTTCTTCTTAAAGACCTCCTGAAGGAACATCTCGCACATCACCGTGGGGAGCTGATAGATCAGACGGCCAATGCCCAAGTTCTCATAGTTGATGATGGTCTTTTCCGTGTCGAACACCTTGCCCACGTCGATGGCCACCCCGGCCTCCTTATAGGCCCGGGCCAGGTCCCGGATGTGGCCCACCACGGTGCCGATGCCAATGGTGGTCTTGATCTTCAGGGCCTGGGCTAGGTTGCTCTCAATGCTCTTGGCGATGCGGTAAATCTCCTTGCTGTCGGCGTTCTCCCCCAGCATCTTAATCACCACAATGTCGCTCTCGCTGATGGAGATGACAAAATCCTCCTGGCTCTCGGAGAACATGTTCTGTACTACGTCCACCGCGGCGATCTCTGCCGAGCCCATTTGCCGCACCAGGAACACCGCCCGCTGGGCCTCGGAGGCAAAGTGCAGCTCCTTGGCCCGGACATAGATATCCCCCAGGAGGATATTGTCGGAGATGATGCTCTTGACAAAGGCAGTTTTGTCGTGCTTTTCCTCATAATATGCCTTGGCACTGTTCAGGGCCACCGTCACCATGGAGCAGATCAGCTTGGCTTGCTCGTCGCTGCCCTGGGCAAAGGCGGCATAGTCGAAGCGGGCGCTGCGGTTGGCCAGGGGCTTAAAGGTCTTGTCCCCATAGGTCACCGCCGTGGACTCAATGCTGTTCAAAGCGGAGGCGGCGCCCTCCCATTTTTCCCCAATCCAGGCTAAGTGGTTGCAGGAAACCACGGTCCCCTGGTCATCAATGACGCCGATGACACGGTCCGTACATTCTTTCATTTGGAGTACAATGCTTTGGAATATTCTGCTGGACATGGTCGTCTCCTCCTCTTTCCGGCTCTCAATATTGTCCCCAGGCTGTTTGCCTGCCATGGTCCGCGCATACGGGTAGGGTCGCCCCCTCCCACATAGCGCCAATTTTTCTTCCATCCAGTGGTTTCTGGGATAAATTGGAGTTCGCCGGTAGGAGGGTTCGGCCCTGGACTCGTTCCCCATAGGGCGTGATTTCTCCACACATGGGACAGCCGCTGCTGCACGATCATGATTCTTGGGAGCTATTATACCTGATTTTCCAGGTGATTTCAATCCCTTTCTCCTGAATCTTTGTGGAAATTGCCGAATTTATTTCCACAGGGCTTCCAGGGCTGCCAATTCCTCCGCCTGCAAGGGCCGCCAGGCCCCTGGCGGCAGGGCTGGGTCCAGCGCTAGGGGGCCCATGGCCAGCCGTTTCAAATAACTCACAGGCTTCCCCCGGGCCGCCAGCATCCGTTTCACCTGGTGGTACTTCCCCTCCTGGATGGTCACCAGGGCCTGGCCTGTTTCCGGGAGCAGCTCCAAGGACGCAGGAAGGCAGCGGGTGCCGTCCTTGAGCTGGATTCCCTCTGCCAGAGCCTTCCGGTCTGTCTCGTCCAGTTCCCCCGTCACTTCCACGTAGTAACGCTTATCCACATGCTTGCCGGGGGACAGAAGGCGGTGGGCTAGGGGGCCGTCGTTGGTGAGCAGCAGCAAGCCCTCGGCATCCTTGTCCAACCGCCCCACAGGGAACAGCCCCAGCTTGCGCAGGTGGGGCGGCAGGAGCCCCAGCACGGTGGGCTCCCTGGGGTCCTCGGTGGAGGAGACCACCCCCTGGGGCTTATGGAGCATGAGGTAAGTATAGCGCTGCGATGAAACCAAGTGGCCGTCCACCAGGAGGGTGGCATTCTCGGGGATTTTTTCCTCCGGGCTGGTGGCCTGCTGGCCGTCCACCTTCACCCGGCCGCTTTTGATGAGGGCCTTGGCCTCTTTGCGGGACCAGCGGCCAGTGGCGGCAATGCGTTTGTCCAAGCGTTCCATGGTGCGTTCTCCTTCCTATACTTTTTGGCTGTTAGTATAGCATACTTTTCGGAGAAAGGACATAGGGTTGTGGGGAAGATTTCCGGCGGCTCGCCATCAGCCGGAAGCGAGAGGAGCTGCTTGCTATGATTATCATCACGAAAAAGATCCACCGCGCCCGGCTGGTGGCCGGATTCATCATGCTGGTCTTGACCATCGGCTTTGTGGGAGCCGGCCTGGGCCTGGTGCGGGACATCCGGGAGACGGAGGCCCTTTCCGTCACCCAGATGGACGCCAAAGGCGTCAAGACCAACGAGGACCGGATTTCCTTCCTGGAAAGCTGCGGCTGGCTGGTGGCCCCAGAGGCCGCCAGCATTGAGGACGTCCTAATCCCCGAGACCTTCGATACCTCCTATGACGAATACCTGGCCCTGCAAAAGGAGCAGGGCTTCGACCTCACCGCCTATGCAGGCAAAACGGTGAAGCGCTACACCTACCAGGTGAACAACTACCCTGGCCTGCAAAAGGACATCTGGGCCAGCCTGCTGGTGTATAAGAAGGAGGTCGTCGGCGGAGAGGTGTTCTGCAACCAGGGGGACGGGTTTATGCAGAGCTTGGCCTATCCCGCAAAGGCTTCCGGAGAACAGGGGACATAATCAAAATGGCGGGGCACTTCGGTAAGGAAGTGTCCCGCCTTTTCATTGTTTTGTCTCCTCCAACGTCAGTTGTCGTAACGCCACCCCCGCAAAGCGGGCAATCACCAGAGATACACAGCCCGCAAAGAGGATCACCACAAATTCAAAGCCCTTGCACTGGTTGAACAGGAAGCCGTAAAAGGCCGTGCCCAGGGGCTGGGCACACATGGCCACTGTGAGCACCACGGAGATCACCTTGCCCATGCAGTCCTGAGGGGTCTCCCGCTGGATCAGGGCCATCAACTGCACCGTAAGCAGGGTGGCACAGACCATGATACCAAAACAGCCAGCGGTGAGGATGCCGTCATTCACCAGCCCCGAGGAGATAAAGCCACAGCCCAGGCCCATGGGGAGCACCAGCAGGGCGCAGGCAGTGAGCAAATGCCCCGCCTTGTCCAACGACAGCCGCTGGGCCAGCACCCCAGCCAGGATGCCCCCCACCAGCCCCCCGGCCGCCATCGCCCCCTGGGCGAAGCCATACAGCCGGTCCGCCAAGGCCTCTTCCAGGGGCAGCACTTCGGTAATCATGTAGGGCAGTCCCACCACCAGCATGGCAGAGAGGAACAAATTCAGGGCGCACAGCACCAGCAGCACTTGACCCAGGGCGGGCTTCTCCCGCCAGATCAGGCGGAGGCTCTCCCGAAAATCCCCTTGAACCATAGCCCACAGGGGTTCTCTGGGCCGTTTCTGGTGGGGTATCCTAATCCACAGCTCCATTCCCGCTGACAGCAGAAAGCAAACCACACATACCCACAGCACTGGTTTCAGGCCATAGACACTGTAGACAATCCCCCCCAAAGCCGGCCCCGCCAGGGCTGCCAAGGAGCTTATGACATTAACCACGGAGTTGGCCTCCACAATCCGTTCCTGGGGCACCAGGGCGGGGATGCTGGCCTGCACCGCCGGTTGATAGGCCCCCGCGATACCATAGAGAAGCATCAGCGTCACCGTCACCAGCGGGATGAGCCACTCCCCCCGCAGCAGCAGGGCAAAGCCCAGAAGCAGCAGGGCCGTGACGAAATCCAGCAGGACCATGATGTTGCGTTTGTTCACCCGGTCTGCCACAATCCCCCCGATGGGGGAGAGCAGGATCATAGGGAGGAAGGCACAGGCGGTCACCCCGCCGAAGAGGGCGGCGGAACCGGTCTGGTTCAGCAGGTACAGGGGCAGGGCGAAGCGCACTGTGGCGTTGCCGAAGAGGGAGACAATTTGGCCGATGACCACCAGGGTAAAATCCCTGGAAAACAGCTTCTTCTTCACACTTAAACCTCCATTCCTTCAATCCACCGGGCCAGAACCCGATACAGCAGGGCGGCAGCCAGGAGGAACACACAGGCCATCCCCAGCATCACCCAGAGGATATACCGGGGAGCACAGGGGATCCCGTTGGCGGTACAGCACACCAGCAGCAGGGCCCCCACCACGGCAGCCACAGGGGAGCGTTTTTTCCACCCCACCACAGCAGCCACCAGTCCCGCCACGGCGGACAGCACCCCCATAAGCAAGCTCACCATCAGCACCACCAGGGGGAATCCTACTACATCCATCTGGGGCGGGGCCTGGAACAGCCGGGAGCCCAGGTACATCCCTCCCATGGTCGCGCTGTTGCTTAGGGCCGCTGCCGCCACGGTCATGGTACAAAACACCGCGCATTTTGCCTTCAAGATTCGCCGCCGCGCTACAGGGTAACTCAACAAGACCTCCACCCCCGCCCCGCAGTATTCCTTTACAACCAGCTTCGCCGCCAGGGTCGCCGCAAAGACGCTGAAGCAGGCAAAGTGTAAGGCAGTGGTCAGGCCCAGCAGGCCACTCCAAGTGGAAAACATGGCATCCCCCATCTGTCCAGCAGGAAGCCCCTCTAGCTTGGGAATGAACAGGAAGAACATCCCCATCAATTGAACCGAGAGGTAGATACCCAGCACCGCCCAGCGGTAAGTGGCAGGCCGCAGCTTCTGTTGTTCCAGTTTATAATACCTCATGTTGCCTCCCCCTCATCAGTCCCACCACATAGTCCTCAAAGCCATCCCCATACTCCACTATCTTCTCTGCCGTGGAAAATTCCTGGCAGATGACGCCTCCGGCCAGGACACCAATGCGCCCAGCGCTGTGCCGGAGTTCTCCTATGATATGGCTGGACAGGAGGATGGCCATCCCCTCCCCGGCCAGCTCCCCCAACAGTGTCCGCATCTCCAAAATGGCCACCGGGTCCAGGCCGTTGAGGGGCTCATCCAGCAGCAGTAAGCGGGGTCGGTGGAGGATGGCACGAGCCAACCCCAAGCGCTGTTTCATCCCTAAGGAAAATTGCCCAATGGGTCGCGTCTCTCCCCCCAGGCCTACCCGCTGTAAGGTCCCGACAATGTCCCCCTCCCGCCCCAGGTAGGCCTGGTGCATGGTCAACAGGGCCTGGGCAGTCAAGTGCTCATAAAAGCTGGGGGTCTCGATGATGCTGCCCACCTGGGCCAAATAAGCGGAGCTATCCCGGATCTCCCTGCCCAGGACAAAAATGCTCCCTCCATCCAGCTTTTGCAGCCCCAGAACCAGCTTCATCAAGGTGGTCTTACCTGCGCCGTTTATCCCCAGCAGGCCATAGATTTCCCCCGCCTGGATTTCCAGGCTGCACTGCCGGAGCACCCGCACCGGGCCGTAGTGTTTTTTCACGGCATTCACTTGTAGGATCGTTTCCATTTCTACCTCTTTCCATACCGTCGAGCGGTATGTATTATTCTAAAATATAGCTGCCCGTTTTTCCGGGCAGGTATATTTCATTTGTTCTGTTGGTACAGGGCGGTGAGGGTCTGGATCCGTTCCAGCAGTTCCTGGTCCATAATATCCAGCCCGAAGCCCTCCATCATCTGGGTGAACACCATGAACTTTTGCCAGGTCTCCTCCTGAGTGCTGTCGAAGATCATAGGGTTCATCCACACATTGGCCGTCAAGAGAATCAGCTCCGCCAGGGCTTTGGGGTACTCCGTCTGGATGGAGCCGTCAGCAATGCCCTGCTGGATAATGGGCACCACGTAGTTGGGGGCCGCCTCCTCTATGGTGTCGTGGAGGAGTCCAAAGAGCAGCTTGGCGTTGTTGCGGAAATTGGG
>NZ_JBQILM010000016.1:0-43594 GCF_056797215.1 Evtepia sp. | reverse complement strand
CCGTCCCAGCCGTACCGCCGCCAGGGTGATATACCGCAGCTCACTGACCCGGATGCCCGTGGCACAGATGGTCTCCATCAGTAGGGCTAAGCGTTCCCGGCCCTGCTGCCGGGCGGCGTCCAGGAGCCGGGCGTACTCGGCCCGGGTCAGCTCCCGGCGGTGCTCCCGGAACAAGCGCCGTTGGATTTTCAAAAATTTTACCCGGCATTCCGTCCAGCCCATGCAGCGCAGGAAGGTATTCACCGCCGCCAGCATGGAATTCACCGTGGCGGGGGCGTAGCCCTCTTGGAGCAGCCAGGCTTTCCAACCTGCCAGGCTGTCCTGGGCCACCGGCCGCCCGTCTAACCAACGCTGCAAGGCCCTCACGTCCCGCAGGTATTTCTCCAACGTGCCCTTGGCCCGTTCCTCCCGGCGCAGCTGCGCGGCAAAGGCGGCGATGTCCGCCCCTGAGATAAAATAGCCCATAAAAAATACCTCCAAACAAAGCTGTTGGAGGTATTTTACTGCATTTGTCAAATGGGGGGGCGTATCCCCGCCGCCTGGTCCCGGAGCAGGGCCAGAAAGGCCTCCGCCGCCTTGGAAAACACCTGGTATTTTTTCCACACCACATGGAGCTCCGAGCGCAGCGCAGGTTCCAGGGGACGGAAACAGAGGGGGCTGTCCCCGCTGGTGTTGATGAGCTTGTCCAGGGCCAGGGCGTAGCCCAACCCCTCTTCCACCATCAGGGAGGCGTTGAACAGCAGGTTGTAGGTGGAGACCACATTCAGCGCCCCCAAATCCCGTTGGAGCCAGTTGGACAGGCTGCTCTTGGTGAGGGCCTGGCGGGAAAGCAACAGGGGCTGGTCCCACAAATCCTCCGGGCGGACCCTGGCCTTTTGGGCCAAAGGGCTGTCCTTGCGCATCAGCACCCCCCAGCTGTCGTAAAGGGGGAGTTGGAGGTAGTCATAGTTCGCCAGGTCGGCGGTGCCCATCAGGATGCCGAAGTCCAGCAGCCCCTTCTCCAACCGCTCCCCCACGTCGTAGGCGTTGCCGCTGTATAGGTGGAAGCGGACCTGGGGGTGGGCGCTCTGCAGTGCCCCCGCAGTCCGGGCAATGAGGCGCATGGCGTCGCTTTCCCCGCCGCCTACATATACGTCCCCGGAGAGGGCCTCTTGGCTGGTTTGGAACTCCGCCTGGGTCTTTTCCACTAGGTCAAGAATCTCGTTGGCCCGCTTGCGCAGAAAGGCCCCCTCCTGGGTCAGGGTGACCTTTCTGTTCCCCCGGAGAAACAGGGTTTTCCCCAACTCCGCTTCCAGGTCCATCAACTGGCGGGACAGGGTGGGCTGGGTCAGATGTAGGGATTCCGCCGCAGCGGAAATGCTCTCCTCCCGAGCCACGGCAAGAAAATAACGCAGGACCCGCAGTTCCATCGCAACGGCCCTCCTCTCTCATTTGGGGGCAGTATAGCATTCTGCGCTATGCCTGTCAAGTATATCCAGCCATAAAATATGGGTATTTGCGATTCCTCTCCCAGGACGCTATACTTGGAGTGGACACCAACAAGAGGAAGGAGCTTTGACCATGGAATTGGCGGAGTATTTGGAGGATGTGAAAGCGGGCAAGCGCATTGTAGCCGGTTCGGAGGCCCACCAGCTCATGCACCGGATGGCCAGGGAGGCCATGGAGCTGACGAAACAGATCAACGCAAGCTGCGACCAGGAGGAAATCCGAGGGCTGTTCTCCCAGCTCACCGGCAAGCCGGTGGACGAAACCTTTGCCATCTTCCCGCCCTTCTCGGCGGATTTTGGCAAGAACATCACCGTGGGGCCAGGAGTGTTCCTCAACGCCGGCTGCCGCTTCCAGGACCAGGGGGGCATCACCATCGGGGCGGGGAGCCTCATTGGCCACAACGTGGTCCTGGCCACCCTGAACCATGAGATGGACCCCCGGCACCGGGGCGATATGCACCCCGCTCCCATCCGCGTCGGGGAACGGGTTTGGATCGGGGCCAACGCCACCGTCTGCCCCGGGGTGACCATTGGGGACGGCGCCGTGGTGGCGGCAGGGGCGGTGGTAACCCGGGATGTCCCTGCCAACACTGTGGTGGGGGGTGTCCCTGCCCGGCGGATCCGCACCATCCCGGAGGAATAACAACAGGCAAAAAGAAACGCGAGACGCCGCAAACATAAGTGGCGTCTCGCGTTTGTATCATGTGTTATTCTCCCAAGGTCTCTGCTTGCAGCGTGTCAAAGGCTGCCATACATTCCTCCACTGTAGCGCCGTTGAGGAGCTCCCGGACGATGAGGCAGGTGTTGCCCCACTGCTCCAACTTCATTCCGGCGTTGGAGCCAAGGACAAAGACGCCCTCTTCAATCCGGTCGTTGAGGGGTTTCAGGGCGGGGATGCAGTCCACCTTCACATTTTTGGAGGGGGAGATCACCTTGTTGGTCTCCGTGTAGACTTGGAGGGCCTCGTCAGAGAGGATGACATCCAGCACTGCCATGGTGTCCTCCTTGTGCTCCGCCTGGGCATCGACCCCATAGCCGGTCATGGGCACCACCGGCATCTGTCCCCGCTCTGTGGGGAAGCCAATGACCTGAAGGTTGAACCCGGGGTTTCCATAGGCGGTGTCGGTGTTGGCCGCGCCCCAGTAGGCCATGACGATGGGGGTCTTTTGGGCCAAGAAATCTGGGCTTTCCCCCTCAATGGCCTCGCTGACTAAGGCTTTCTTCGCGTCAATATAGCCCAAATCAATCATCTTCTTGAGGAACTCAAAGCCGGGACGCATATAGTCGCTGTATTTGGTTCTGCCGCTGTTCAGGGCTTCGATTTCCTCTGCGGTGTTTCCGCCGTTGTAGAGGTCGGCGTAAGCCTGGGCCAGCACGAAGGTCTCCAACCACCAGCGGTTGGCGCCCACGGGGGTCTCATAGCCCTTTTCCTTCAAGACCCGGCAGCACTCCAAAAATTCCTCCGGGGTCTCTGGCAGTTTCAGCTGGCACTGGTCAAAGATATCTTTGTTGATGAACAGGCCGTAGGCCGCCACTTCCTGGGGAATGGCCACCAGCTTGCCGTTTACCGTGTTGGCGGTTTTGACCACGTCCCGCAGGTTTTTGACACAGTCCAGGCCAGACAGGTCCGCCAAATTCCCCTCCGCCCCTGCTTTCAGGATGACATCGGGATTGAGGAGGTACAGGTCGTCCATGTGATTGCGGATGCGGTCGATGGCCACATCGTCGTAGGTTTTATCCTGGTAGTCCTCTGCCGTGTAGGTGATATATTCTATCTTTACCCCCAGCTGTTCTTCCGCCATCAGGATGGTTTTCTCGGAAGCGCTTCTAGCGACGTTTTCTGCGTCGGGATCCGTTTTCTCCATGGGGCTGTATAGGCTCACAACCCGTGTATCTTCCTCTTTGTCTCGAAGAAGGTTGTTGGGATCGTGGGACCCGCAGGCGGCCAGGGCCAACAGGGATGTCCCAGCTAGGCAGAGGGCTACCAGTTTTTTCAGCGATGGTTTCATACAATTCCTTCCTTTCGCTCGATATAGTGTCGAATCACCTTTTTCAACAGTGCCACGTCAATGGGCTTTGCCACATGGGCGTCCATGCCGGCGTCCAGGGCTGCTTTTTCATCTTCGGCAAAGGCATTTGCTGTCATGGCTAGGATGGGGATTTTAGCGGCATCGCTGCGGGGGAGGCGGCGGATGGCCCTGGTGGCTTCGTGCCCGTTCATCACAGGCATCTGGACATCCATCAGGATTGCGTCAAACTCGCCTTCGGAAGAGGCCTGGAAGCGCTCCACAGCCAGCTGGCCGTTTTCCACGATCTCACAGCTGGCGCCCTCGATCTCCAAGATTTCTGATAGGATTTCCGCGTTGATTTCGTTGTCCTCCGCGGCCAGGAAGTGTAGTCCTTCCAGGCTGTCTTGGTCTGCGCCGTTCTCATCTATGGTGCCCATGGGGTGCTCCCGAAGCTCCGTGATTTTTTCTTTGAACGCAGAGACAAAGAAGGGCTTGAACAAAAGGCTTGTATTGGGGAGGGAGAGGAAGGCCTCTGTATCGTCTGCGTCATAGTCCGCCAAAAGCAGGAGGGGAATGGACTCCGGCAAAGCGGCCCGGAGCTGCTCTGCTGCCGGGAGCCCCGCTGGGTGCAGCAAGGCCCAATCCGCCAGAAGGACGTGATACCTTGTGCTGTCCTCCTGTAGCAGGGCCAGGGCGTCTTGGATGCTGTGGACGCTGTCCACCTCCACGGAGGTCTCTCTCATCAGCGTCTGGATGGATTGGCACAGGGTCTCGTCACTGGCCACGGCCAGGACATGGGAGATGCCCCTGCTGCTCCAAAAGTACTGGTCCACCTGGTCCTCGGGGATGCGGAATTCCAGCTCTACCCGGAAGAGGCTGCCTTGGTCAACCTCACTGGTGACCTCAATGGTCCCGCCCATAAGTTCCACGATGTTTTTGGTGATGGCCATACCCAGGCCGGTGCCTTGGACCTTGTTGGTGGTGCTGTTTTCTGCCCGGGTAAAGGCGTCGAAGATGGTTTCCAGGTATTCCGGGGTCATTCCGTAGCCGGTGTCCTCCACCTCGATGCGGATATGCTCATATTGGCTAGAGCGCTGCTTCAGACCGATGAGGCGGAACCAGATGGTGCCCCCCTCCGGGGTGTATTTGACAGCGTTGGAGAGCAGGTTGAACAGGATTTGGTTGACCCGGGTTTCATCCCCTACCAAATACTCATGCTGGATGCCGGAGACCTCCACATGGAAGGTCTGGTGCTTGGCCTTGGCCATAGGCTGGATGATGGCGTCTACAGAGGAGATCAGGTTGTTCAGGGTGAACTTTTCAAAGGTGAGGACAACCTTTCCGCTCTCAATCTTGGAGATATCCAGAATGTCATTGATTAGGCTGAGAAGATGCTGGCCCGAGGCGGTAATCTTCTTGGTGTATTCCCGTACCTTCACAGGATTGTCCGCATCCATAGAGAGCAATGTGGTGAAGCCCAAAACAGCGTTCATGGGGGTGCGGATATCGTGGGACATGTTGGAGAGAAAGGTGGTCTTGGAGTTGTTGGCGATTTGGGCAGCCCGCAGGGCTTCCGCCAGCTGCTTGCTGTGGAGCTCCCGCTCGGCCTCCCGTTCCTTCCGGAGCTTGGACTGCTGGCGCTGGTTCAGGTAGTACAGCAGGCAGCACAGGAAAAAGGCGATCATCATGATGGTAACCACGATGAAAATATTTTGGTTGACCGTCCGGCCCTCCTGCTGGATGGCTTCAATGGGTACATACCCCACCAGGAAGATGCTGCCGCCGTTGACGGCCCACATGTAGTTCAGAGAGTGCTTTTCTCGGATGTCATGGTAGAACAGAATGTTGTCCCCTTGTTCCAGGCAGGCATCCAGCTCCGCGCGCAGGCCCTCTTCCCGGATGCTGTTGGCCCGGTAAAAGTCGCCCAGGTTGAGATGACCGGCCGACCGGGCGCCCATACCCTTGGGCTTGAGTACGAAGCGTTCAGTTTTCGCGTCCATGATGTAAAGCATGGCTTTTTGATCGTAAAAGCCATTGGGCAGGGACTTGTCCAAAGAGTCGTAGATGTACTCAACATAAAGGGTGGCGATTTCCCGCCCAGCTTTTTTAACGGGACATTTTATGGAATATGCCCAAGTTCCCATGTCATTGAGGTAAGATTGGGAAACCGGCAGGCTGTTCACAGTCGACCCGCTGGAGAAGTCCAGGTCCTTTGGGGAAAAGACCTCGCCGGTGTTGGAAACCCCCGAGGTTTCGCCGGAGAGAACCAGGGATAGCTTCACCATGACTTGGTTTCGGTCATACGCACGGATATATGCCACAGGGTCCTCAGCCTCGCCAATCTCCTGGGCGATCATGGTTTGGAACTCCGCCTCATTTTTCAAGATGGCTTCAATGGTACACTGGATCAGGTCCAAGCTTTCGCTGAGATTTTGGATGGCTGAGTTAGACATCTCCTGGGAAAGTTTCTTCGACACAGCGAACACCACGGTACCCAAAACACAAAAGACCAATATAATGGAAAGAAAGAGGGGAATCCCTTTTCTTTTTTTCACTCTGCTGGGCTTATGTTTCATGTCAAGTCTCCATTCCGCTCAATTCGGTTAGAAACCCTCCAGCCAGCGCACAGTGCGCCAGGGGAGGGGCCATATACGAAGAAGGAACATGTATCACTAATATAGTATACCATCGACAGCGTTTTCGTGTCAATGCCATCGGCATAGTTCGGTGCACTTCTGTGGCTGGATTTTCCGGCGGAGCCAGGGGAGGGCTGGGGCCCGGCGGGGTGGGGCCCAGCCAGGATACTCCGGCCAAACAGCGGCTCTTGCCAGACAGGGGCTTTTTTGCTATAATACCTTTTATAATATGGAGAAAAAACAAGACCTGACCGCCTTCCCATGTTGTCCAAGGGGGGACTAAAGAGGCTATATGCAGGTATACTTCCATTAGGAGGGGTCTCATGGGTATGCTATCCCAACTGAAATACGGCATCGACTGGTCCAGCATGGGAACCATGTTTCTGCGCATTGCGGCGATCCTGCTGTGCCTGGTGGTCCATGAACTGTGCCACGGCCTAGCGGCCTACTACCTGGGGGACCCAACGGCCAAGCAGAACCATCGGCTGTCCCTGAACCCCCTGCGCCACCTGGACCTCTTCGGCCTGCTGATGATGGTGACGGTGGGCTTTGGCTGGGCTAAGCCGGTGCCGGTGGACCCCCGGTATTTTAAGAACCCCAAGGGGGGCATGGCGGTCACCGCCCTGGCGGGGCCGTTGTCCAACTTCGCCCTGGCGTATCTGTCCGCCCTGGTGTGCAACGGCCTGGTGGCGGGGATCACCGTGAAGGGCCAAACCCCTGGCCTGATGGCGGCTCTGAACTTCTTCTACCTGCTGCTGGTGCTGAACATCGGCCTGGGGGTGTTCAACCTGATCCCCTTCCCGCCCTTGGACGGCTCCAAGGTGCTGGCCATGTTCCTGCCTGACAGGGCTTATATCCGTTGGATGCGCCTGGAACGCTATGGGATGCTGGCCCTGATGGCCATTTTGTGGCTGGGCTGGATCGACGCCCCCCTGTACGCTGTGCGCACAGGCCTCACTGAGGGGATGATCAGCGGCGGAGGCTTCGTCTACGACGGCGTGCTGAAGCTGCTCCTGAGGTAAGGGGATGGAACGGCCGGTCTATCATATCCCCGGGGCGGTGAAGGACAAGGCGGAGAACCGGGACTTTGTGGGCCCCCTGGATTTGATCCTCTACCTCCTGCGTAAGGATAAGATCGCCATCCGGGACATCCCCCTGGCGGACATTCTCCAACAATATCTGGACTGGATGGAGGCCCGGGAGCGGCTGGACTTGGAAGTGGCAGGGGAGTTCATTGCCATGGCCTCCCAGCTCATGTATTTGAAAACCAAGATGCTCCTGGCGGAGGAGGACAAGGAAGCCCTCTCCGAGATGGAGGAGCTCATCGCCTCCTTGGAGGCCCGGGAGCGCCGGGCAAGTTTCCAGCGCTTGGAAGTGGTGCTGCCTCAGTTGGCGGAGGCTTTCCAGCAGGGGCGGGACAGCTTTTCCAAGGGGGCGGAGGCCCGCTTTGCCCAGCGGGTTTACCGCTATGAACACAGCCCGTCGGATTTGACGGCGGCGGTGCTGGCCTGGCAGGCCCGTCAGGCGGCAGCCAAGCCCCCGGACGGGCGCCTGCTGCGCCGGACGGTACGGCCGGAGCCCTACCGGGTGGAGGAAAAGGCCCGGCAATTGCTGGACGTGCTGGAACAGCAGGGGCCCACCAGCCTCACCGCTTTGGTGGCCCGCAGTGGGAGCCGGTCCGAGGCCACGGCGGTGTTCCTGGCTCTGTTGGAGCTGTGCCGGGGGGGCAAGGTCCACCTGGCTGGGACCATGGAAGATCCGTCCATCTCCCTGCGGGGAGAGGAAGAAGGAGAGGGGGAGGCCTATGAAGGGGAATAAGCTATCCTGGGGCGTGGAGGCCATCCTCTTTGCCCTGGGGGAGCCGGTCCCTACGGACAAGCTGGCCCAGGCTCTGGGCTGTACCCCGGAAGCGGCGGAAGCGGCCTGCCGCGCCCTGGCCGATATGTACCAGCAAGAGGGCCGGGGCATCCGCCTGGTGCGCTTGGAGGAGAGTTGGCAGCTGGTTTCCGACCCGGCCTGGGGGGAGACCATCCGGGCCCTGTTGGAGCGCAAGCGGCCGGACAAGCTCTCCCCGGCGGCCTTGGAGACCTTGGCTGTGGTGGCCTATTTCCAGCCGGTGACCCGGGTATACATCGACCAAGTCCGGGGGGTGGACTGTTCCCACTCCCTGTCCCTGCTGCTGGACCGGGAGCTGGTAGAGCCCTGCGGCACCCTGGACGCCCCAGGGCGGCCCATCCTCTACCAGACCACGCCGGCATTCCTCCGGGTTTTTGGCTTGGAGAGCTTAGAGGAACTGCCCCCGCTGCCGGAGGAGAGCCCCCCAGAGGAGAGGGAAGGTGAGGCGCTATGAGGGCTTGGATGGTACTGGCCATACTTGTGGTCCTGCTCCTGCTGCTGAGCCGGTTGCGCCTGGGGGTGCTGGCGGGCTATGGCCCGGAGGGCACCCAAGTGAAGCTCCGGGTGGGCCCCTTCTTGTTCCAAGTGTTTCCCGGGAAAAAGAAGAAGAGAAAGAAGAAACCAAAGAAAAAACAGAAAGCCGCCCCCAAAGAGAAGCCCAAGCCCGATGTGAAAGCTCTGCTGTCCCTGGCCCGGGAGCTGCTCCCGGTGGGGGTGGAGGCCATGGGGGGCTTCCGGCGGCGGCTGCGCATCGACCGGCTGTCCCTCCGCTTGATCTGGGGGGAGGAGGACCCCGCCGACGCGGCCATCCACTATGGCTACGCCTGGGGGGCAGTGGAAGCCCTGATGTCCTTCCTGGAAGCGAACTTCGTCCTGGTGCGCCGGGAGGTGGCCTTGGATCTGGACTACCAGCGGGATAAGCCGGAGGTGGCGTTTGCCCTGGGTCTCTCCCTGACCCTGGGGCAGACCTTGGTGGTTTCCTTGCCTGCTGCTGTGCGGGCCTTGAAGATATTGCACCACAACAGAAGAAACCGGTCTGCACCGCCGCCCAAGAGCGCCGGTGCGCCAGCCCAATGAGAGGAGAACGAAGCATGGAAAAGAAGCATCCAGTGAACGAATTGATGGAGGAGACCATCCAGAGGATTCGCCAGGCGGTGGACGCCAACACCATAGTGGGTCAGCCCATCCAGGCGGGGGAGGTCACCATCATCCCGGTGTCCAAAGTCTCCTTTGGCTTTGGCACCGGCGGCTCGGAGCTTGACGGCAAGGGGCCGCAGCCCCATCCCTTTGGCGGCGGCGGCGGCGCGGGGGTGAAGGTGACCCCGGTGTGCTTCCTGGTGGTCAGCGGAACCAACGTGCGGGTCCTGCCCACAGCCCCCTATCCAGAGAGCAGCCTGGACCGGGTATTGGATTTGATCCCCGACGCGGTGGGGAAGGTCAGCGAATTTTTGGAAAAGAAGAAGGACAAGGGGACGGATGAGGCGTTGGATGACGTGTTCGTTGAATAAATTGTAAACACGCCACAACTGGTATAAAACCCGCAGGGATGCCCCATACTGATGCTGTATTCATCTATATAGTATGGGGGGATTCCTATGCGCAAACGATTTGCCGCCCTGGGGGTGCTCTGCGCTCTGCTGCCGGGGCTGGTGGTCCATAGTTTTGCGGCGGAGGCGCCCGCGGTTTCCGCAGCCTCCGCCCTTTTGATGGACGCGGACAGCGGCCGCATCCTCTACCGCTTGGACGAGAACACGCCCCGGCCCATTGCCAGCACCACCAAGCTCATGACTGCCCTGGTGGCGGCGGAGTGCTTACAAGACCTGTCCCAGACGGTGACCATCCGCCGGGAGTGGACGGGGGTGGAGGGGACCTCCCTCTACCTGAAACCAGGGGAGAAGCTCACAGCCCAAACCCTGCTCTATGGCCTGCTGCTCCACTCCGGCAACGACGCGGCGGTGGCCTTGGCAGGCCACTGCGCCGGGGACGTGGACAGCTTTGTTGGGTGGATGAACCAGCGGGCCAAGGACCTGGGTATGCGCAACACCCACTTTTCCGACCCCAACGGCCTGGGGGATGAGAACCACTACGCCTCTGCCCTGGACATGGCCCGGCTGGCGGTGGCCTGCCTGGAAAACGAGACTGTGGCGGAGATTGTGGCCACCAAGTCCATTGCCCTAGAGGGCCGAAGCCTCACCAACCACAACAAGCTTCTCTGGCGCTATGAGGGCTGCACCGGTATGAAAACCGGCTACACCCGCCAGGCAGGGCGCACCCTGGTGTCCAGCGCCCAGCGGGAGGGGCAGACCCTGGTGTGCGTGACCCTCAACGACCCCAACGATTGGACGGACCATCAGGCCCTGCTGGACTATGGCTTTGCCAACTATCCCAGGGCGGTTCTAGCCCAGGCGGGGGACATCCTAGCCCAGGTGCCGGTGAAGGGGAGCCTGCTGCGCAGCCTCTCCGTGGCCCCCCGGGAGACCGTGGCCTACCCCCTCCAGGAGGGGGAGTCGGTGACCGTAGAGATGGACTTGCCAGAAGAGGTCCAGGCCCCGGTGTTGGAGGGGGAGATCGCCGGGAGCTTGCGCTTCTTCTGCAACAGCAAGCTGGTGGGGGAAACCTACCTGGTGTGGACCGGCACGGCGGGGAAGGATGTCACCGGAGAGGGGGCGAAGCCCTCCCCCCTGGAATACCTCCGCCGGCTGGGCCAGGGAGATGGATAAAAGGACCGGGCGGCACCCTTTATGCCGCCGGAGAAGGAGAATTTCATGGAGGAACGCCTGCAAAAGCTGCTCTCCGCCGCGGGGCTCTGCTCCCGCCGGAGGGCGGAGGCCTACATATTGGAGGGGCGGGTACTGGTGAACGGCCATCCCGCGGCCCTGGGGGACCGGGCGGACTTGGCGCGGGATTTGGTGACCCTGGATGGTCAGCCGGTGCAGCCCAGCGGTGGGAACACCCTCCTCATGCTCTATAAGCCCCGGGGAGTGGTCACGACCCTCTCCGACGAGAAGGGACGCAAGACCGTGGCGGAGCTGGTGGCGGATTGCCCCGCCCGGGTCTGGCCTGTGGGGCGTCTGGACATGGACTCCGAGGGCTTGCTGCTGCTCACCGACGACGGGGCCCTCACCAACGCCCTGCTCCATCCCCGCCACGGGGTGGAGAAGGAGTATTTGGTGTGGGTGGCAGGCTATGAACCCCAGGCGGAGAAGCGCCTGTCTGCCCCCATGACCCTGGATGGCCAGCCGCTACGTCCAGCCAAGGTACGGCTGAAACAGGCGGAAGGAGACCGGGCCCTGCTGTCTGTGACCATCCGGGAGGGGAAGAACCGTCAAATCCGGAAAATGTGCGCCCTATGCGGCTTAGAGGTGCGGCGGCTCAAGCGTATCCGGGAGGGGGCGTTGCGCCTGGACCGGGAGCTCCGGCCTGGGCAGTGGCGGCCCCTGACGGCCCAGGAACGGCATTTGCTGGAAGGCGTGCAAATGCTGCAAGATTAAGAATTTTTTCTTGCAAACGGAACGGCTTGGCGTTATAATACCCCCTGACAGTAGCTTTATCAAAGCAGGTATCGCGCCAAGATCCCATGGACAGGCGGTTGAGCGGAGGAAAGATGTATGGCCAAGGACATTTTAGCTCTCATCAGCAGCAAGATGAATACGTTTTCAAAGGGTCAAAAGTTGATCGCCAACTATATCTTGAGTTCCTATGACAAGGCCGCCTTTATGACGGCCAGCAAGCTGGGCAAGACCGTCCATGTCAGTGAGTCCACTGTGGTGCGCTTTGCCTCGGAGCTGAAGTATGACGGATACCCTGCCATGCAAAAGGCCTTGCAGGAGATGATCCGCAACAAGCTCACCTCCATCCAGCGCATTGAGGTGACCAACGACATCATCGGCAACCAGGACGTGGTGAGCACCGTGATGCAGTCGGACATGGAAAAAATCCGCCTGACCATGGAGGAGCTGGACCGGGAGAGCTTCGACGCGGCAGTGGAGGCCATTGTGGAGGCCCGGAAAATCTATATCCTGGGCACCCGTTCCTCTGGCTCCCTGGCGGGCTTCATGTCCTTCTACTTTGGCCTGATGTTTGACAACGTGGTTCACGTAGGGGAGAGCGCCAACCAGGAGATTTTTGACCAGATCGTCCAGGTGGGGGTGGGGGACGTGGTAATCGGCCTGTCCTTCCCCCGCTACTCCCGGCGGACTGCCCGGGCCATTAGCTTTGCCCACGAGCGGGGTTCCAAGGTCATCGCCATCACCGACAGCGCTACCAATACCATGGCCCAGTCGGCGGACTATGTGCTCCTAGCCAAAAGCGACATGGCCTCGGTGGTGGATTCTCTGGTGGCTCCCCTGAGCCTGATCAACGCCCTGCTGGTGGCCATTGCCCGGAGCAAGACCGACGTGGTGGACCACTTTGAGCGCTTGGAGCACATCTGGCAGGAGTACGGCGTGTTTGTGAATATGGAGGAAGAGAACCAATGAGCCACCCACCTGTGGTGATTCTCGGCGGCGGGGCGGCTGGGATGATGGCCGCCCTGTGGTGCCGGAAGTCGGGCGCGGCAGTGCTGCTGCTGGAGCCCAACGAAAAGCTGGGGCGCAAGCTGTACATCACCGGCAAGGGCCGCTGCAACCTGACCAACCATACCACCCCGGCGGGGGTGCTGGAAAACATACCCAGGAATGGACGCTTCCTCTACAGCGCGGTGACCCGCTTCCCGCCGGAGGACGTGATGGGCTTTTTTGAAGATTTGGGTGTCCCCCTAAAAACCGAGCGGGGGGGACGGGTCTTTCCCCAGTCAGACAAGGCGGCCGACGTGATCGACGCCTTATTTTTTGCCCTGAAACGGGCGGGGGTGTCCCGCCGCCAGGCCAGGGCCCTGGACCTGGTGATCCAATCAGACCGGGTCACTGGGGTGATTGTGGAAGGGGAGATGATTCCCGCTGCCGCTGTAGTGGTGGCCACGGGGGGCCTGTCCTATCCGGCCACCGGATCCACGGGGGATGGCTACCGCTTGGCCCAGGGGGTGGGGCATACCATCCTGCCCCCAAGGGGGTCCCTGGTGCCCCTGGAAGAGGCTGGGGAGGACTGCGCCCAGATGCAGGGCCTTTCCCTGCGCAATGTGGCCCTGACCGTGAAAAATCAGAAAAAGAAAGTCCTGTTCCAAGAACAGGGGGAGCTGCTTTTCACCCACTTTGGCCTCTCCGGCCCTCTGGTGCTCAGCGCCAGTGCCCACATCAACTGGGAGCGGGACCAGTGTACGGCCCTCATTGACTTGAAACCCGCCTTGGAGGCGGAAAAGTTGGAGGCACGGGTCCTGCGGGACATTGCCGCCGCCCCCAACAAGGCCTTTCACAATCTGTTGGAGGGTTTGCTGCCCCGCCTGCTGGTGCCGGTGATGGTACAGCGGGTGGAGATTCCCACGGACCTGCCGGGGAACGCTCTCACCAAGGGCCAGCGCCGCCGGCTGGTGGAGGCCATGAAGGCCTTTTCCATCCCCCTGGCCGGGCCCCGCCCGGTAAAGGAGGCCATTGTCACCGCTGGGGGCGTCAAGACCGGGGAGATCGACCCCAAGACCATGATGTCCAAAAAGGCGGCGGGCCTTTTCTTTGCCGGGGAAGTGATGGACGTGGACGCCTATACCGGTGGCTTCAACCTGCAAATCGCCTGGTGTACTGGCCGGGTGGCCGGGGAGAGTGCCGCCGCTTACTGGAAGGAGCAACCATGAAACACTATAACATCGCCATGGATGGCCCTGCCGGGGCGGGGAAAAGCTCCCTGGCCAAGGCCCTGGCTGCCAAGCTGGGGGCCCTATATGTGGATACCGGGGCCATCTACCGCACCGTGGGCCTCTATGTGGCCCGTCAGGGCGGAGACTGCGGCAAGGCAGAAGAAGTCCTGCCCAAGCTGCCGGACATTCACATCACCTTGGACCATGGCCCCGACGGCCTCCAACGGATGTACCTCAACGGGGAGGATGTCACCACTGCCATCCGGGAGAACGCGGTGTCTCGCTATGCCTCCCAGGTTTCCGCCATCCCAGAGGTGCGGGCGTTCCTGCTGGACATGCAGCGCAAGCTGGCGGCGGAGCACAATGTGGTCATGGATGGCCGGGACATCGGCACCGTGGTCTTGCCGGAGGCGGAGGTGAAGGTATTCCTCACCGCCTCTGTGGAGCAGCGGGCCCTGCGCCGCTGGAAGGAGCTCTGTGCCAAGGGGGAGAGCCCTGACCTGGCCACCATCCAGGGGGAGATTGCCCAGCGGGACTACGACGACAGCCACCGGGCGGCGGCCCCCCTGCGCCAGGCGGAGGACGCGGTGCTGCTGGACACCTCGGCGCTGAATTTAGAGGAGAGCTTGGAGGCGCTGCACGCCATTGTGAAAGAGAGGATCGGACCTTGAAAAGTATCATTCCCTACCCGGTGTCCTACCTGGTGAGCAAGCTGATTTTTACCATTGCCTTTTTCCGCACTCCCCTGAAGGTCTACGGCCGGGAGAATATCCCCAAGGGCAGTGTGGTGATCTGCTCCAACCATGCCCACGGCAACGACCCCTTTTACATCGTCTACTCCTTCCCCTTCTGGGACAAGATCCGCATCATGGCCAAGGAGGAGATCCGCCACATGCCTGTGGTAGGCCGCCTGCTGGACTTTTTGGGCATTCCCATCTGGGTCAAGCGGGGGCAGTCGGACCTGGGGGCGATGAAACTCGCCATGAAAACCCTGAAAAAAGGGGAGAAGCTATTGATTTTCCCCGAGGGCACCCGCCACGATGAGCTGGGGGAGGGCAAGACCGGGGCGGCCCTGATGGCCATTCGCGCCAAAGTACCGGTTCTGCCCGTATATATCGCCCCGGAGCGCAAGCACTTCCATCGGGTAAAGGTGTATTTTGGAAAGCCCTTTATGCCCTTCACCCAGGAGCGGAAGCCCACCGCCGAGGACTACCAAAAGGCCACGGAGGAAATCATGGCGCACATCGCCGCCATCCGGGACAGCCGGGAGGAGATGGAGGCACAATGCAAGAAGTGATTTTGGCCAAGTCCGCCGGCTTCTGCTTTGGTGTGCGCCGGGCGGTGGAGATGGCCCAGGCACTGGCGGAGAGCGGGAAGCCCTATGTGATGCTGGGCCCTGTGATCCACAACCAGGAGGTGATCCGGGACCTGGAAGCCCGGGGCGTGGGCTGTGTGGACAGCCTGGAAGCCCTGCCCCCAGACTGCGGCGTCATCATCCGCTCCCACGGGGAGGGCCAGGCGGTCCACCGGCGGCTGCGGGAGATGGGCCGAGAGGTGGCCGACGCCACCTGCGTGAAGGTGACGAAAATCCACCGCATCGTGGAGGGGGCCAGCCGCCGGGGGCGGCAGGTCATCATCATCGGCGAGGTGGAGCACCCGGAGGTGAAGGCCATCGCCGGCTGGTGCCAGGGGGCGCGGGTTTTCCGAAGCGTGGAGGAGTTGGACGGTTTTCTCCGGGAAAAGGACGAAAACCACCAAAAACCTATCACTATGGTTTCCCAAACTACATCAACCCATAAAATTTGGGGCCCATGCCGAGAAAAAGTAAAAAAAGAGTGTACAAACGCCGAAATTTTTGATACAATATGTAATGCTACGTGTAAGCGGCAATCAGAGGCGCAGAGTTTGGCGGAGCGCTGTGGCGCGATGATCGTGATCGGCGACAGAAAAAGCTCCAATACGACCCGACTTGCCGAGTTGTGCCGGACGCATTGCCCGCTGGTTTACCACATCAGCCGGGCGGAAGAGCTTGACCGGGGTATGGTGAGCGGGGTAGCTTCTGTGGGAATCACTGCTGGTGCATCTACGCCGGGGTGGATAATAAAGGAGGTCAAAGTCAAAATGGACGAGAATACCAATGTGATGGAGATCGAAGAGTCCTTCGCTGATATGTTGGAGAAATCGATCAAAACTTTAAATACGGGAGATAAGGTTACAGGTGTGGTTACCGGGATCACTGCCACGGAAGTCAACGTGGACCTGGGCACCAAGCACGCAGGCTACATCCCCCTGGCTGAGCTGAGCGACGACCCCACCGCTAAGGTGGAGGATCTGGTCAAAGTGGGCGACGAGATCGAGACCTATGTGATGCGCGTCAACGACATGGAGGGTGTTGCCACCCTGTCCAAGAAGCGCCTGGACGCCGTGAAGAACTGGGACACCATTGAGACCGCTGTGGAGGAAAAGACCGTGCTGGAAGGCGTGGTCACCGAGAACAACAAAGGCGGCATCGTGGCCAACGTCAAGGGCATCCGCGTGTTCATCCCCGCATCCCAGACCGGTATGCCCCGTGGGGCCGACCTGTCCGAGATGATCAAGGAGAAGGTGCGCCTGCGCATCACCGAGGTGAACCGCTCCCGCCGCCGTGTGGTGGGTTCTATCCGCGCGGTGGCTGCGGAAGAACGCGCCGCCAAGGCCGCTGAGGTCTGGGAGAACATCGAGGAAGGCAAGCGCTATGACGGCGTGGTGAAGTCCCTGACTTCCTATGGCGCGTTCGTGGACATCGGCGGGGTGGACGGTATGGTTCACGTCTCCGAGCTCTCCTGGAGCCGCATCAAGAATCCCGCTGAGGTGGTCTCCGTGGGCGACCAGGTCAGCGTGTATGTCATTTCCTTCGACAGCGAAAAGAAGAAGATATCTCTGGGGATGAAGGATCGGGATCAGGACCCCTGGGAGAAGTTCACCTCCACCTACGACGTGGGCGACACCGCCAACGTCCGTGTGGTGAAGCTGATGACCTTCGGCGCTTTCGCCGAGATCGTCCCTGGAGTGGATGGCCTCATCCACATTTCCCAGATCGCCGACCACCGCATCGACAAGCCCGGCGATGTGTTGGAGGAAGGCCAGCACGTGGACGTGAAGATTACCGACATCGACCATGAGCGCAATAAGGTCTCCCTGTCCATCCGTGCCCTGCTCAACGACAGCCGCAGTGCTGTGGATGAGGATGCGCTGGACGAGGACGAGGAAGGCTGAGTTCGTAGGCTATAAAAAATAGATCAAAAAGGGGAACAACCGTTCCCCTTTTTGCCAAACAATACAGGAGGGGTGAGCCGCCTCTCTTTGGGGCAAACTAGGCTCAGCCCAAGGAAATGGAGGAGAATACTATGGTTACCATTACCAAAGATACCATCGTGGGCGACATCCTGGATATCGCGCCGGAGACCGCCCCTGCGTTTGTGGAAATCGGCATGATGTGCCTGGGTTGTCCCGCTTCCCGGAATGAGACCGTGGAGGAGGCCTGTCTGGTCCATGACCAGTCTGTGGACCAGCTGGTGGACAAGCTCAACGCCTTGATTGCAGCCAACAAGCACTAAATGACAGAGAAAACAGGGACGGGACCCCCCGCCCCTGTTTTTTGTCAGAGTAGGAAGGAGGGGGAGCATGGCAGGCTTGACCCTATCCCCCCGGCTCTCCGCCATCGCCGCCCAGGTTCCCCAGGGGGCCCGGCTGACAGACGTGGGCACTGACCACGCCTATCTCCCCACCGCCCTGCTGCTGGCTGGGCGCATCCACCAGGCGGAGGCTACCGATGTCAATGAGAGGCCCCTGCGCCGGGGCCGGGAGACGGCCACCCTCTACGGGGTGTCCGAGAGGATCAACTTCCAGCTTCGGGACGGCCTGGATGGCATCCGGGGGCCGGAGACGGACACGGTGGTGATTGCCGGCATGGGGGGAGAGCTCATCGCCCGTATTTTGGAACGGGCCCCTTGGACCAGGGAGAAATTGTTGCTGCTCCAACCGATGACCGCCCAGGCGGAGCTGCGCCAGTGGCTGACAGGGCATGGCTATGCCATCCAAGGGGAGACCTTGGTGCGGGAGGGGGAGAAGTTTTATCAAATCCTCCGGGTCCAAGGAGGGGAGGCCAGACCCTATACCCAGGGGGAGCTCTGGGCTGGACGGCAGCGCCAGGGGGAGGAGAGCCCCCACCGCCTGGACTTTTTAACCCAGCTCATCCAGCGCCGCCGCCGTGCCCTGGCGGGGATGGCATTCAGCGCCAAGACCCTGCCGGAGGAGCTGCAACAGATGGAGGCCTTGGTGGAGGAGTTGGAGGACATGAGAGAGGAGTGGAGCAGATGGCGACGGTGAGAGAGATTTTTAATTGGTTGGACCAACGGGCCCCCTTCCGATACCAGTTGGACTTTGACAATGCTGGTTTCCTGGTGGGCCGGGGAGAACGGCAGGTGCAGCGGTGTTTGGTGGCCCTGGACATCACCCCCGCGGTGATTGACGAGGCGATTGCCCTGGACTGCCAGCTCATTGTGGCCCATCATCCGGTGATTTGGGGAAAGCTGGGACAGGTGACCGACGAGACCATTACGGGCCAAAAGGTTCTCACCTTGGTGGAGAAAGGCATCGCCGCCATCTGCGCCCATACGAACCTGGACGCGGTGGAGGGAGGCGTGAACACACAGCTTGCCCAAAGGGTTGGCCTGAAGGAGACAGTCCCCTTGGAGACAGACGGGACCGACGAAGCCGGCCATCCCTACGGCATCGGCCGGGTGGGGGAGCTTCCCGCTGCCCTGTCCCTGGACGACTTCGCCCGGCAAGTAAAAACCGCCCTGGACTTAGAGGGCATCCGGCTTATGGATGCCAGGGTTCCTGTGCGCCGGGTGGCGGTGGGGGGCGGGGCCTGCGGCGGTATGCTCCCCCAGGTGAAAGCCATGGGCTGTGATACCTTCCTCACCGCTGAGCTGAAGCACGATGTCTACCTGGAAGCCCAGGCCCTGGGGATCAATCTCCTGGATGCAGGCCACTATTCTACGGAAACTGTGGTCTGTCCCGCACTGGCGGCATGGCTGCGGGAGGCTTTCCCGGAAGTATCCGTGAAAATTGCCACCAGACAGCGGGAGGTATTTACTTACCTGTAAGCAGTCGGAGGAAAGGGTTCGTCCACCGTTTTCAAAAAGAGGGCGGCGTCCAGAGGAAACAGAAGATCGTACAAAAATCCTTGATTTATCAAGCCTTGCCCTTGCCAAGCCTGGCAAGCTGTGCTAAAATTACCCTGCATTTATCTGCCGTGTAACCACACGGCGCATCCATAGAATCAGAATAATCAGAAAGGGAACGATGCCAAATGTCCGGACATTCCAAGTGGCATAACATTCAAAAGACCAAGGGCGCGGCAGACGCCAAGCGCAGCGCCGCTTTCACCAAGGTGGCCAAGGAGATTATCGTGGCCGTCAAAACGGGCGGTTCCGGGGACCCCAACAACAATTCCCGCCTGGCCACCGTCATCGCCAAGGCCAAGGCCGTGAATATGCCCAACGACAACATCAAGCGCACCATCGAAAAGGCCCTGGGTGCCAACAATACCGACAACTATGAGAGCGTGGTCTATGAGGGCTACGGCCCCTGCGGCGTAGCCGTGATTGTGGAGGCCCTCACCGATAACCGCCAGCGCACTGCCCCGGAGGTCCGTCACTACTTCGATAAGTATGGCGGGAATCTGGGTGCCACCGGCTGTGTGTCCTGGTCCTTTGATCGTAAGGGTGTGATCCTCATCGACAACGAGGACGGCGACCTGGAAGAGGATGCCGTGATGATGGATGCCCTGGACTGCGGTGCCGCCGACTTCGAGCCGGAGGAGAGCTGCTTTACCATTTACACTGAGCCCGACGACTGCGGCAAGGTGGCTGCGGCCATGGAGGAAAAGGGCTATGTGTTTGCCTCCGCCCAGGTGGAGATGGTGCCCCAGAACTATGTGAAGCTTACCGACGATGGTGACCGCAAGAACATGGAGAAGTTGATTGATATGCTAGAGGATAATGACGATGTCCAGAACGTATACCACAACTGGGACCAGTGAGTGAGCAGCCCTTTTGAGAAGAAAAAGCCGGTTCCCTGCTGAAAAATGGGGAACTGGCAGGATAGCAGACAGCCCTTTCGCGTAGACTTTAGGTGCTACGTGAAAGGGCTGTCTGTTATGGTTCAAGTTGGGATTCTTCCTCCGCCCCGCTGTTGGGGGGTAAGGGCTGCACGAAGCTGTGGAGCATGGCGGGGGAGTGGGGGAACTGCCGGGTAAAGGCGCGGCGAATCCGCCGCTCTATCATGTTGCTGTTTTCGGCGCTGGCCTGGGGCAGCAGTAACACGAACTGGTCCGCACTGCTGCGGGCTACGGCATCCCCCCGGCGCAGGCAATTTAGGATGATCCCCTGTAGGTTGTCCATGGCCCGGTCTAAGCTGAAGCGGGAAAGGGGTTCACCTTTTTCGGCGGTGATGGAGAGCAGGAGGAGATGGACTGGCGCACCGCTGCGCCCAGCCATCCGGGCTGCGGAATAACAGATGGCCCGGAACGCGTCGAAATCACACAGGAGGGCACCGGGGCAGGGGGGTTCCTGAAGCCGTTCCAGGAGATTGTCGGGGGTCAGGCTCCGTGGGTCCTGATCCTGGCGGGCCTTTCGGTAGAGGTCCCGGAGGGGGTCGGAGGGTAACACCCCCTCCACTGCCAGCAGCTGTTGGTGGAAATGCTCATAGGCCAGGGCGGCTTCCTGGGGACGGTCCAATTGGAGCAGGGCTTCCAACTGCCAGCGGCATAGGGTCTCATCCTGGGGCTCCAAGGCCAGGGCAGCGGCGGAGAGCTGGGCGGTTTCCCGCCAGCAAGCGATGGCCGCCAGTTGGGGGAGGGTGGCCAGGACAGCGTGGTGATACTGCCGGTGCAGGGATTCCGCTTGCTCCGCTGCCCAGGCGGAACGTTGCAGGGTGGGGAGGAAGTCCCCGTGGTATAGCCCTAAAGCGTTCCAGTATAAGCGCAGCTGCACTTCTTCCTTTTGGGCCTCCTGGGCAGTCTGGCACAGGCGGGAAAACGTCTCGATATCCAGGGTGAGGGGGATGTCAGGGTTCCACTGGCAAAACCGCTCCCGGTTAAGGATGGGGGGCTGGCCGCAGTGGGCCTCCAACCCGTCCAGATTGGCCCGGGCCCGGTGGAGGAGGGCCTTTATGGCGCTGAGAGAATGGGGCGTCCCCGGCTTCTTCTCCCCCAGCACCTGGCTAAGCTCCTCATAGGGGACAGGGCGGTGCCGTTGGCAAATCAAATATGCCAGCATCAAACAGAGCTTGCGGGAGCGGCTGCTGACAGGGCGCTCTGTGTCCCCCCAGCGCAGGGTAAAGCTCCCTAGCATTTGGACCTGTATGGTAGCGTCCATGGACGATCCCACCTTTCTCAACGAATTATCTTCAAATATAACATAGTTTAGAAAAGGATGCAACGGGAACGTTTCTCAAACGGGGCATGGACGAAGGGAGGCGAGGATTGGTTTGGATGTATAGAATCAGGAAAAATGAAGAAAAATTTTCAAAAAACACTTCACAAACCCAGGAGAATGTGCTATACTGGCGGTGAAATCAAATCCCCCCTTCCCGCAGCTTGGGGGAAATTTATGAAATGAGGTGTCAAGCGATGAAGCGTTTGAAGAAGCTGCTCCCTCTGGCCCTGACCTTGAGCCTGACCCTGACCCTTGTGGCTGGCTGCTCTGGGGAGAGCGCCGAGAAGGAGCAGGAAACAATTTATGTTGACCAGGTGGTGATGGAGGAGTTCGACGTTGCCGACGAGGCCGTGGCTCTGGCCGGTGCTCCCGCCGCCCTGAGTGATATGCTTATGCCGGTGGCCTCCGGTGCCCAGGTCCAGCAGAACAGCCGGGCCACCATCGACTATTCCAATATTGCGGATGGCTACGTGATGGTTCAGTTCACCGACGCCACCCAGACCCGGTTGAAGGTACAGGTGACTGGCCCCACCGCCACCTATACGTATGATTTACAGCCCGGTGGTGAGTGGACGACCTTCCCCCTGTCTGACGGCAACGGGGCTTATACGGTCAACGTGCTGGAAAACACCAGCGGCACCAAGTACGCCCAGGTGTTGGCCGCCAGCTTCAATGTGACCCTGGCCAATGAGTTTGCCCCCTTCCTGCGGCCCAACCAGTATGTGAACTATGCCAACGCCACCAACACCATCGCCAAGGCCAAGGAGCTGGCCGGGAACGAGACCGACCCCTTGAAGCTGGTGGAACGGGTTTACCAGTATGTGGTGAATAACTTCACCTATGACAAGGAGCTGGCCGCCACGGTGAAGAGCGGGTACCTGCCTGTGCTGGACAATGTGCTGGCCGCCCAGAAGGGCATCTGCTTCGACTATGCCGCCGTGATGGCCGGGATGCTCCGCAGCCTGGAAGTGCCCTGCAAGCTGGTGACAGGCTACGTGCCCCTGGGCAACGGCCAGACCGGTTACCACGCCTGGATCAGTGTGTGGTCCGGGGAGAACGGCTGGGTGGAAGGCGCCATCTACTTTGACGGTACCACCTGGCAGCGGATGGACCCCACCTTTGCTTCCTCCGCCAACCGCAGTGAGTCCATCATGCAGTATATCGGCGACGGCAGCAACTACAGCGTGAAGTACGTGTATTAAGCTGGAAAAACAGCGGAAAACCCCTTTACGAACGGGAAGATATGTATTAAAATGGGCTTGCATTTTGCAAGCCCATTTTATTTTGAATCAGTGATTGGAGTACGCCATGAATCGAACGATGCTTTCCCACGAGGCGCTCTCCGCCCTGTGCCTGGAGCTGTCCATGCTCTTCCACGCAGGCGTTGGGGCGGGAGATGCCCTCACCCTTTTGGCCGAGGAGAGCCAGGGGTCGGAGCGGACCCTGCTCTCAGAGATGGCCGACCAAGTGGACGGTGGTGCGTCCCTCTCCGCCGCCATGCGGGAGACGGGGCGCTTCCCTGTCTACGTCTGCGGCCTCATGGAGGTGGGCGAACAGAGTGGACGCACAGAGGAAGCCCTGTCCGCCCTGGCCCGTTACTATGAACGCCGTGCCCGTCTGGACCGGCGGATCAAAAGCGCCCTGCTGTACCCGGCGGTGATGATGCTGTTGATGCTGGTGGTCATCGCGGTGCTGCTGGTGAAGGTGCTACCTATTTTTGACGATGTGTACGCCTCCCTGGGAGGACAGCTCACCGGCGTGGCCGGGGGCCTGCTGTCCCTGGGGCGCTGGCTGGACGGGGCAATGCCCGTGCTGTGGGTGCTCTTGGCCCTGGCGGTGGCGGCCATGGTGGCCTTTGCGGCCTTGCCCTCCTTTCGGGGGAAGCTCACCGGCCTGTGGCGCAACAGCCGGGGAGACAAGGGCTTGTCCCGGAAGATGAACGATGCCCGTCTGGCCCAGGCCCTGGCTATGGGGATGGCCAGCGGGATGCCGTTGGAGGAAGCGGTGGCCCTGGCCTCCGGCCTCATGGAGGATACCCCCCAGGCCAAGGCCCGCTGCCAGGACTGCCAGGAGCGCCTGGACCGGGGAGAGCGGGTGAGCTCTGCCATGAAGGACAGCCAGCTCCTCCCCGCCGGCCCCTGCCGCTTATTGGAATTGGGCCAGCGAGGCGGGGCAGGAGACACCGCCATGGAGAAGATTGCCGATGACCTCTCAGAAGAGAGCGAGTTGGCCTTGGAGGACCGGGTGAGCCGGGTGGAACCCGCCCTGGTGCTGGTGTGCTCCATCCTGGTGGGCTTGATCTTGCTGTCGGTGATGCTGCCGTTGATGCACATCATGTCGGCCATCGGGTGAGCGGCCATGAGGAGACGGAAGGCAATTTTGGGGCCCTTGCTGCGGGGCCTGCTGCTGCCGGCGCTGTGCGTGGCGGTGTTGCTGTTTTTCTCCACTGCCTTGAACAGCTTGGACCAGGGCCAGGGGGAAGAGGCCCAGCGGCAGTTGGAGGAGGCCTTGCGCCGGGGCTGCGTGGCCTGCTATGCCGCAGAGGGGATTTATCCCCCCAATTTGGATTACTTAAAGGAGCGCTATGGGGTGCAGGTGGATGAGAGCCGTTACACGGTGTTTTACAGCGTGTTCGCGGACAATCTGATGCCTGACATCACGGTGCTGGTGAACACACCATGAGAGAGAAGCCGATCCAACATCATATTGAGAGCCTGGCCGCCCTGCTGCTGTTCGGGGTGTTTGCTGTGTGTGTCCTGGCGGTGCTGCTCACGGGAGCGGACGCCTACCGGGGCCTGACCCAGCGGGACCAGGAGGCCTATGACCGGCGCAGCTGCACCCAGTATATCGCCACCCGGGTGCGGCAGGCGGACTATGCCCAGGGGATTGCCGTGGACAAAGACTTCGGCGGCGGGGCCCTGGTTTTGGATGCCAAGCAAAAATACCGCACCTGGCTCTACTGCCAGGACGGATGGCTTATGGAGCTCTACTGTCTGGCGGCGGAGCCTTTGGAGCCGGAGAGCGGCCAAAAACTGATGGAGGCGGAGGATATGGAGCTGTCCTTGCAGGATGACTTACTCACCGTCCGCCTCACCACCCCCCAGGGGGAGACCGACACGTTGCTGCTGTCCCTCCGGGGCGGTGAGGGAGAGGAGGCGGCCCCATGAGGAGCAAAGCGCCACTGGCGATGATGGAGCAAATGGTCATGCTGCTGGTGTTCGCCCTGGCGGCGGCCCTGTGCCTCCAAGCCTTTGTGAAGTCCGACCAGCTCTCCCAACAGGGGGAGGTCCGAGACCGGGCCGTCACCCTCTGCCAAAACGCGGCGGAAGCTATCCGCGCTACCGGGGGGGACTTCCCCAAAGCCGCCAAGCTCTTGGAGGCTACCCAGCATGAACGGGACGCCCTGACTGTGGAGTATCAAGAGGATTGGATCCCAGCGGGGGAGTCCATGCGCTATACCCTGGGGGTCTCCCGGATAGAGAGCGACTTGCCCGGCCTGGGAAAGGCCGCCGTTTGGCTGCGGGATGAACAGGGGGAAGCGGAGCTCTTCCGCCTAGAGGTAGCCTGGCAGGAGGAGGTGCAGCCACGTGGGTAGAAAAGAGCAGTTTTCCCCGCCGGCCTTGGGGGGGAGCTCCCTGCTGGTGGTGTTTGCGGTGTTGGCGTTGACAGTGTTTGCCCTGCTGAGCCTCTCCACTGTTCGGGCGGATGCCCGTCTGGGGGATGCGGCCACGGAGGCAGTGTCCGGCTACTACGCCGCCGATTGCCAGGCCCAGGAAATCCTGGCCCGGCTGCGGGCAGGGGAGCGGCCGAAGAACAACGCCGTCACCATCACCCCAGGAGAGACAGAAGGGGAGACGGTGTGCAGCTATGTGGTCCCCATCTCAGACACCCAGGAGCTGCAAGTGAAGCTCCGCCTGCGGGGGGCGGATTATACCGTCCTGCGCTGGTCCGCCGCCCCGGCGGGGGAGTGGGACTACGACGACGGCCTGCCCGTATGGGATGGAGAATCGTAGAGTCAAAACCCTTGAAAACAAAGTTGCGTTCAAGGGCCTTGATGATAAGGAGTATAGACTATGTCACAACTATTGGATTACTTGAAGCAGGCGGTGGAGGACAAGGCCTCTGACCTGTTCATCGTGGCAGGCAGCCCGGTGTGTGAAAAGCTGGACAAGCAGATGGTCCCCCTGAGCAATGACCGCGCCCTGCCCCAGGATACGGAGGCCATGGTCACAGAGCTGTACCAACTGGCCAAGCGTCCCATGGATGCCTACGTCCGGGAGGGGGACGACGACTTCTCCTTCTCCGTGGGCGGGGTGGCCCGGTTCCGGGTGAACACCTACCGGCAGCGGGGCTCTATGGCGGCGGTGGTCCGGGTGGTGGCCTTTGGCATCCCCAACTGGGAGGAGATGCACATTCCCCCCCAGGTGGTGGAGCTCTCCGAGCTCACCCACGGCATGATCCTGGTGACAGGCACCGCTGGGAGCGGCAAGTCCACCACCCAGGCCTGCCTCATCGACCAGATCAACCGGAAATACAGCCGGCATATCATCACCCTAGAGGACCCCATTGAATACCTCCATCGCAACGAGAAGAGCATTGTCAGCCAGCGGGAAATCGCCATCGACACCGAGGACTATCTCTCCGCCCTGCGTTCCTGCCTGCGTCAGGCCCCCGACGTGATCCTCCTGGGGGAGATGCGGGACAAGGAGACCATCCACACCGCCATGACAGCGGCGGAAACGGGCCACCTGCTCATCGCCACCCTCCATACCAAGGGGGCGGTGAATACCGTGGACCGTATTGTGGACGCGTTCCCCAGCGAACAGCAGGAGCAGATCCGGGCCCAGCTGTCCATGGTGCTGCGCACGGTGGTCTCCCAGCAGCTTTTGCCCGACCAGAACGGTGGCATGGTGCCGGCCTATGAGATCATGCACGTGAACAGCGCCATCCGCAGCCTGATCCGGGACAACAAGAGCCATCAGATCGACAATGTGATCTCTTCCAGCGGGGGAGAGGGCATGGTCTCTATGGATCAGTCCATTTTGGCCCTGTTCAAAAGTGGGCACATCTCCGCCCAGACAGCCATGGAGTATTCGGACAACCCCGACCAGCTCCGCCGCCGGCTGGGGAACGCACAGTGAGGCCCCTCATATCCTGAAAAATTTCATCGTGCTTCCACTGCCCCTGTGCGTCCTGCGCCGGGGGCAGTTTTTTTGCCTTTGTAATGGCGTTACAGAAGTCAAGGGGACAGACGGGTATAATAGAGCCAAGAAATACAAAGGAGGTACGGACATGGGTTTCTTCGATTTTCTCAAAGGCCCTAACATTGATCAGGGCGTGGAGGAATATACTGCCACACCAGGGGCCATGCTCTTGGACGTGCGCACCCCCCAGGAGTACCAGGAGGGGCGGATTCCTGGCAGTAAGAACGTCCCGCTGCAATCCCTGGAACAGGTAGGCCAGCTGGTGGAGAAACAGGATACCCCCCTGTTCGTCTACTGCTACAGCGGTGCCAGGAGCCGCCAGGCGGCAGGCGTCTTGGCCAGGATGGGATATACCAATGTAAAAAATTTAGGCGGCATTGCTGCGTATACAGGAAAGGTGGAGCGATAATATGAAAGTCGTCATTGTAGGCGGTGTGGCGGGAGGCGCCACGGCAGCGGCCCGGATCCGCCGGCTGGATGAACAGGCGGAAATCGTGGTGTTCGAGCGGTCCGGCTATGTGTCCTATGCCAACTGTGGCCTGCCCTACTACATCGGCGGGGCCATTGGGGACCCGGAAGCCCTGGCCCTTCAGACCCCGGAGAGCTTCCTCTCCCGCTTCCAGGTGACCATGAAGGTGCGCCATGAGGTCACGGCCATCCATCCAGACCGCAAGTGTGTCACGGTGCGGGACCTGGAAAGTGGCCGGACCTTTGAGGAGAAGTATGACAAGCTGCTGCTCTCCCCCGGGGCTAAGCCCACCCAGCCCCGGCTTCCGGGCATGGGGATGGAGAAGGTGTTCACCCTGCGTACTGTGGAGGATACCTTCCGCATCAAGGAATATATCAATCAGCACCGGCCCCGTTCCGTGGTGCTGGCCGGTGGGGGCTTCATCAGCTTGGAGCTGGCGGAAAACCTCCGGGAGCTGGGGATGGAGGTCACCATTGTCCAGAAACCCAGGCAGTTGATGAATCCCTTCGACCCGGATATGGCCGCCTTCATCCACGCCGAGATGCGCCGCAACGGCGTGAACCTGGCCTTGGGCCATGGGGTGGAGGGATTTGAAGAAAAGGACGGCGGGGTGGATGTGCTGCTGAAGGAGGGCGCACCCATCCACGGGGACATGGTGGTTCTGGCCATCGGAGTTACCCCGGATAGCCACCTGGCCCAAGAGGCTGGCCTGACCCTAGGCCTGCGGGGCAGTATTTTGGTGAATGACCGCATGGAGACCTCCGCGCCAGACATCTATGCTGTGGGGGATGCAGTGCAGGTGAAGCACTTCGTCACTGGGGAGGATGCTGTGATTGCCCTGGCAGGCCCTGCCAACAAGCAGGGGCGCATCGCCGCCGACAACATCTGCGGTGGGGACAGCCGCTACCAGGGCTCCCAGGCAAGCTCCGTCATTAAGGTATTCAGCATGACCGCCGCCGCCACGGGCATCAATGAGGCCGCGGCAAAACGGGTGGGGCTGGACGTGGACAAGGTGATCCTTTCCCCCATGAGCCGGGCGGGCTACTACCCCGGCGGTAAGCTCATGACCATGAAGGTGCTGTTTGAAAAGGGCAGCTATCGCCTGCTGGGGGCCCAGATCGTAGGCTATGAGGGGGTAGATAAGCGCATCGACGTGTTGGCCACCGCCCTGCGTGCGGGGCTGGATGCGATCCAGCTAAAAGACCTGGATTTGGCCTACGCGCCCCCCTATTCCTCCGCCAAGGACCCGGTGAATATGGCGGGCTTTATGGTGGAGAACCTGGCCAAGGGCGTGGTGAAGCAGTTTTATTGGGAGGATGTGGACAGCCTGCCTAGAGACGGCAGCGTGACCCTCCTGGACGCCCGCACTGTAATGGAGTACAGCCAGGGGAACATCCCCGGCTTCCGGAATATCCCCGTGGATGAGCTGCGGGAGCGTCTGGATGAGCTGGACCCTGCTAAGCCGGTGTATGTGATCTGCCAGAGCGGCCTGCGCAGCTACATTGCCAGCAGAATCCTGGCAGGACGGGGCTTTGACTGTTACAACTTCGCCGGGGGCTTCCGCTTTTACGACGCAGTGGCCCACGACCGGGCACTTACCCAGCGGGCGTTTGCTTGCGGTATGGACCAATAACCCCGTTCACCCATGCCGTGGACGTCGAGTGGGGTGACGGGATAACGAGAAAACGGCGGACAGTTGGGGGGTTCCAGCTGTCCGCCGTTTCTATATCGTCAAGGGATGGCCTCTATGCTTTATGGGGTGCTGCCGTCCTGTTCTTTGGGCTCCAAGCGGCTCAGGAGCAACCCGATGATGATCCCCAGTATTGCCGGGACCACCCAGCCCAGGCCGTAGGAGTACAGGGGGAGCCAGCTGCTTGCCCAGTCCACAATGGGCATGAAAGGGCCCTTCAGCACCCGGGCCAGCTCCAACAGTGCCGCCACCAGGGTCAGGAGGATGGTCCACTGGTAGAGGATGCGGCTGTGGCCAAAGAGGCTGCCCAGAATCCCCACGAGGATCAGGGCGATGGCCAGAGGGTAGAGGAAATACAGCACCGGCCCGGAGAGCTCAATGATCTTCGACAGGCCTACGTTGGAGATCAGGAAGGAGGCCCCGGTGAAGAGCACCGCCCACTGCCAGTACCGCAGCTTGTTGGGGAACATCTCCCCAAAGGTCTCGCTGCAGGAGACCACCAGGCCAATGGCGGTTTTCATACAGCAGAGGGTGACGGTGGTGGCCAGTAGGAGGCTGCCACCCTGGCCAAAGTAGTGCCGGGCGATGATGGCGAAGGCGTCGCCGCCGGTGAAATCCGCGTCGGACAGCCGGTCCATATACAACCCGCAGCACTTGGCCCCCACCAGGGCGGTGGCGGCGTAGATAACAGCCATGAGGCCCATGCTGACGGCGCCGGCTTTCACAGTGTTCCCAGCCACCGCCGCCGGTTCCTTGACTCCCAACTGGCGGATGGTCTGGATGACAATGATGCCAAAGGCCAAACTGGCCAGGGCGTCTAGGGTGTCATAGCCCTGAAGGAAACCGGCGAAGAAAGCGCCGCTCTCATACGTCCCCGTAGGGGCCACATCGGAGATGGCATTCACCGGCTTTACCAGGGCCGTCACCAGCATGATCCCCAGGAAGATCAAAAAGGCGGGGTTCAGAAACTTCCCCACAGAGTCCAAAATTTTGGAGGGCCGCAGGGCGAAGAAGAGCACCGCGGCGAAAAACAGGGTGGAGAAAATCAGTTGTGCTATGGTAGCGTTGTCCCCCACTAGGGGCTGCACACCGATGGTAAAACTGGTGGCGGCGCAGCGGGGGATGGCAAAAAGGGGCCCGATGGTGAGGTAGAGGGCACAGGTGAACAGGTAGCGGAAGGGGGTGGACACCCGGCCGGAGAGGTCCAGGAGCCCTTCGCTGCGGGAGATGCCGATGGATACGATACCCAACAGAGGGATGCCCACGGCAGTAATCAGCAGGCCCACAAGGGCTGCCGGGAGGTTGGTCCCAGCGCTGGCCCCCAGGATCAGAGGGAAGATCAGGTTGCCCGCGCCGAAAAACAAGCCGAAGAGCATGGAGCCGACCAGGACGAGCTGACGGCCATTGAGTTTCTGTTTGATAAAAAACACTCCTCTCTTTTCTTTTTGTCACCAGTGTACCATAAGGGAGACAAAAAAGCTACCAAACTTCCCAAAAGCGTGGATTTATTTTTCCAAGGATTTGGGAGGGGAGAAAAGAGGGAGTGTGGTTAACATATGCAGTTTTCTGTAGGGTTTGGGCTCACATATGGAACCGCCGCCGGACCTCTTCCCGAAGGGAGGGGACGTGGCGGATCACCAGCAGGGGCACGATGAGCACCACGCACACCGTCAGGACGATGAGGGACCAGGATGGGGCCCACTTGCCATGGAAAAAGAGGTCGGTGAAGCGTTCTACCCCCATGGCAAAGACCCCCAGGGAGCCAATGACCAAGGTGACGGAGGTGATGACGCTGCGGTGCCGGCCCCCCAGAGTGAGGCACCAGAAGAGGAACAGGGCCCCCAGAAGAAGGATGATGGGCAGGGCCAGGTGCCAGTACCAGTCCCAGCTATCCAGGTCGATGGCCACCAGGGAGACGTAGGCGGCTACGGTCATGATATCCGCCAACAGGAACAGCCGGAAAGCGCCCCGCTTGTGGATGAGCATAGGCGGGACGGCCCAAATCCAGATCATCACCACCGCGCCGATGACATACATGGACCACAGCCGCTGGGTGGGCAGGAAGAAGCGGTTCAACACCCAGCAGCACACCGCCACCGACAGCAGCACCGTGGTAAGCAGGATGGCCAGTTGTCCCCGGGCCACCGGCGGGACCTCTTTCCGCTCCTGGGGATAGGGGCGGGGGGAGGTGGTGTCCACCGGCTGGTTGGGGTTTTGGACGGGGGTGTGGCAGAGGGGGCAGAAGGAGGCGGTGGCATCCAGTTCTACACCGCAATTGACACAGTAAGACAAGGGATCACCTCGGATGGTTCAGTGAGTACGGTTGGATTCGATCTTTACGGGGATGCCCTCCTGGACCAGGTGGGTGAAAAAGCGCCGCTCGGTCTCGCTGGAGGTTCCGGTGTTGGTAAAGGTGATGGCCATGGTGTTGCCATAGCTGATGGAGGTGCAGTGGGGGGAAGGCCGGGTGGCCTGGCCCAGCATGGCCTCCATACGCTGGATGTGGGGGGCCATGGCCGGGGGGACCTGGAAGGGGCCGGGGTTTGTGTAGGTACCGGAATAGGGCCGCACCCCCACCAGCTGGTAGGAATAGGCCATGACGATGTTTTTCAAGGGCAGGGGGACCAGCTGCAAAAAGTGGTTGGAGGCGAAGCGTACATTTCCTGTGAGCTTGGCCTGCATCTCCTGGCGGCTGGCGTGGAGCTGCATGTAGCTGCGCACCTGCTGGATGAGCTCGGGGAAGCTATACTCCCCCAAGGTGGGGTCCACACAGGGGCGCATGGTGAGGATGAAGTTGCGCAAGGTCTCCGAGGGGAACCAGGGCCGCAGGTTGATGGGGATGGCCAGGGCCACAGGGCGGGGCTTTTTGAAGTGCCGCTGGGCCTGGTTCTCCAAAATGCTTTGGAGGAGCAGCGCGGTGAGGTATTCGGTGATGGTGGCCTGGTAGGCCTTGGCTGCCTTGCGTACCTGGTCCACAGGGACCAGGCCCGTGGTGACGTTTAGAGTGTAAAAGGGCTCCTTGGGGCTGGTGTTGGGGAAAGCGGTCTTTTCCAGTTTCCCCCGCAGGAGCTTTTTCCCAGCGTAGCGGGCGTAGGCGTCCTCGAGCTCTTCCTTCCTGGGGGGCTGGGTGATGTCTAAAATCCCTGGCCCCTCTGGGATGCTGTGGCCCAGCTCCCGGAGGTAGACAGCCAGGAGGGTACGGAAGAAGATGGTGGAGCCGGGGCCGTCGGAGACGGCGTGAAAGACCTCCATGGAGATGCGTGTCTCATAGTAGAAGAAGCGGATCAGCCAGCCGTTGTCCTCCTTGAAGCGTACAGGCTGGCAGGGGTTGGCCATGTCCGGCCGGACGAAGGGGCCAGGGGCGGGGTTGGGCTCTAAATAGCACCAGAATGCCCCCGGCGGATGCGCACCCCAAAGCCGGGGAAGCGGGGCATGGTCTTGTCCACCGCCTGTTGGAGGGCTACCGGGTCTACCTTCTCCCGCATGAGGGCGGAGAAGCGGTAGACCGCGGAGTAGTTTTCCTTTTGAATGGCAGAGTAGAGCAGGCCAGCGTTGTCCAGGGGATACCAGGTGGGCCGCTCCTGTTTGGTTGCCACGGCATGTCCCTCCTTCCGCCTTGGCGCTGCCCGCCCCAGGAGGGCGGCTTGTGGGGAACATTGTACCATACTAGGGAGAAAACTACAAGACGAAGCGTGGGGAAAAGAACAGCAGGCGGGGACACTTTTCTTTTTCCTCCCCCCGTGGTATACTACATCCTAAGCAAAGAAAGGACGTGGGCTGATGAAAGAGGAAAAGCGTGTCATCCGCTTGGTGAGCAAGGGCGAGGAAAAGGCGGGGCCCAAGAAGAAAAAGGCGGAGGGGAACCGCCGCCTGGCCCCCATGCTCCGGGCTTTGAAGGCCATCCATTCCGCCACCACTCCGGATACCATGGACCCGGAGGACCTGGCCCGTCAGCGGGCTGGGCAGGAGATGTTGGGCCGCCTGGCCGCCCCGATGATCGTGGCCAAGCGCTGGGAGCCCTTCCGCCTGGGGGAGATGGACGCCGCCTGGGTGAAGCCGGACTGGGCCCACGACAAGCGCCGGGTGATCTTCTACTGCCACGGTGGCGGATTCACCAGCGGCAACCTGGGCTATTCCCGCCCCCTGGCCTCCAAGCTCACCAACGCCACTGGCTGGGAAACCCTGTGCTTTGAATACCGCCTGGCCCCAGAGCACCCCTTCCCGGCAGCGGTGGAGGACGTGCGCCGGGCTTGGGACTATCTGATGTACCTGGGCTATGGGGCCCGGGACGTGGTGGCGGCAGGGGACTCCGCTGGGGGGAACCTGGCTTTGGGGCTGTGCCACCAGCTGAAAAAGGCGGGGCGGCAACTTCCGGGGCGGCTGGTGCTGATGTCCCCCTGGACGGACATGACCGCCAGTGGCCCCTCCTACACCAGCAAGGCGGAGGAGGACCCTACCATCACCATGGACTATATCCGGGCGGTGCGGTCGGTGTACGCCGAGGACCGGGACCTGCGCTCCCCGCTGCTTTCCCCCCTGTTCGGGGATTTGAGCGGCTTTCCCCCCACTTTGGTCCAGGTGGGGGGCAATGAAATGCTCCTCTCCGATGCGGTGCGCCTGCGGGACCGGATGCAGGCGGTGGGGGTCCACTGCCAGTTGGAGGTCTGGGAGGACATGTGGCATGTGTTTCAGATGCTGCCCGTCCACAAAGCGGCCTTGGCCATGGAGAGTATCGGACGGTTTTTGCTGGAACAATAGAAAATCCCTAAAAAAGAAAAATATTCTTGCATCCTTTGGACGCTAGTGCTATAGTATGGAAGGGTACCACCCAAAAACTTGAAAAGGAGAAATGACAATGAAAAAGCATACGTACAGACCCATTGCCGCGGCTCTTTTGGCAATGGTCATGGCACTGGGTCTCACCGCCTGTGGCAATGAAGGTGGGGACGCCACCACAGCAGAGATGACTCCTGCCCAGGTGATGGAGAAGTCCCAGGAGGTAATGGCAGAAGTGAAGAGCCTGCACTATGACATGGATATGTCCTTTGGCATGTCTATGCAGGAGCAGTCCATGAACGTGGAGAGCAACATGTCTGTGGACTATATCCTGGACCCCATGGCCATGAAGATGGATATGCACATGACCCTGGGCGAGATGGGCGACCAGGATATGACCACCTATCTTGTGACCGAGGACGGCGCTGCCGTGATGTACATCAAGGATCAGACTGGTGTTTGGACCAAGACCCCGGTGGGTGACATGTCCACTCTGGACCAGTACAACGCCACCGCTTCCATGGATCTGTACCTCTCCAGCACCGAGAACTTTACCGAGAATGGCACCGAGACCATCAACGGCAAGGAAGCTGTCCGCTATGACGGCGTGATCGCCAAGGACGACATGGAAGAGGTCTTGGAGGCTTCCGGTATGCTGGATCAGCTGGAACAGCTGAACTTGGGTTCTTCCACCGCCATGATCTCCGAGCTGGGCGACCTGCCTGTGAGTGTGTGGATCGAGAAGGAGACCTACTATCCTGTGCGCTATGACATGGACATGACCGAGCTCATGAAGAAGATGTTCGATCAGATGGGCGGCGCAGAGATGGGCCTGACCCTCAGCGACGTGAAGGTTTCCATGGTGATGAGCCAGATGAACGAGATTGGGGACATCACCCTGCCTGACGAAGCCAAGGCTGCAGCGTAATCGTTGCATAAACATGCGATAAAATAATGTAGATGTAGGGACCGGCCAGGTTTGGCCGGTCCCTTTTGTAGGCCAGGGAGAAGTGGCTCCTGGGCCTTATAAATGCAGATAGCGCTGAAGCATCACCACGCACTGGTCCCGCAGGGCGGGGGCGTTGGGGGAGAGCTGCCGGTGGCTGCCGCCCTGTAGGATTCCCTCTGCCACAGCCCAGGAGACGGCCTCCTTGGCCCAGGGGGAGACGGTTTCGCCGTCGGAGAAGAGGGATAGGTCGGCTCTGGCGCTGACATCGTGGCCCTTGCTGGCCCGGTCCCGGTAGAGGAAGAGGGCGAAGTCCTCCCGGTTGACGGCCTCCTCCGGGGCGAAGCGGCCAGGGGATACCCCCTGGGCGATGCTGCGGAGTTGGGCCCAGTGGACGGCATGGGCGTACCAGTCGTCAGAGGATACGTCGGTGAAGTGGAGTGCCCCGGCGGTGCTGGGGGAGCCGGACAGGCGGTAGAGGAAGGCCAATGCCTCTGCCCGGGTGGCGGCCCGGTCCGGGTGGAAATACCCACCGGAGCCCAGGACAATGCCCCGCTGGTGGAGCTCGACCAGGGCGTCATAATACCAACTGTCCGGGAGGATATCCACAAAGGGGAGGGCGGATAATAGGACCTCTTGAGAGAAGAGGTCCAGGTCTACCTCCCCGTGTATCCCATCCACATAGCCTGCCCCGTACTGGAAGCCCACCCACCCAGGCCAGTGGCCGGTGGTGCTGGGTTCTGACACGCCGTATTCCGCCACCCACAGGGGGTAGCGGGTCAGGGCCACATCCCAACGGTAGGCTGCGCTGGAGGTGTTGGTATAAAATAGGGGAAGCTGACCGGTCTCCGCCTCCACAGTCTGGGCAAAGGTCAAGGCAATGCGGTTGAGGGCTGGGTCGGACAGGCCTGTGAAGTCCTCAAAGTCCACGGCTGGGCGGCAGGTGTAGGGTTGGTCGCGGATGAGGGAGGCGAAAAACTCCCCTTGCTGCCGGGCTTGGAGCTCATTCCTGGCGGTGACATAAAAATAAAACCCGGTTTGCAGCCCTGCGGCATGGGCGTTCCGGGCATTCTGCAAAAAATAACGGTCCTGGGCCAAGCCGTACCCGGCCCGGATATAGACAAACTTTTTCCCAGCGGCTTTGACCTTGGGAAAGTCAATCTCTCCCTGCCAGACGCTGACGTCGATCCCCTCATAGAGGGGGCCCTGGGCCCTGGCGGTGGGGATGCAGGGGATGATGAGCAGGACGGCCATCAAAATGGCAAACGTTTGAAAAAAACCTTTCATATCTCTCACTCCTTGTTCCAGGCTATGTGGGCCTGTCGGGTTTTGTCACAGGGGGTCAGAAAAAACTTGAAATTTTTTCATTTTCCTCTTGACTTCTCCGAAAAACTTGCTATAATATCGTTGTTGCCTTTCAGTAGGGACAAGCAAAGATGAGAGCTAAGCAAACACGGAGAAGTCGCGTAGTTTGGTCGAGCGCGCACGATTGGAAATCGTGTAGGCCCCAAAAGGGTCTCGAGGGTTCGAATCCCTCCTTCTCCGCCAGCCTGTATTGGAAGAAGATACGGGTCTGAAAACACCGCACACTTGTGCGGTGTTTTCCTATGTTCAGAATACAATCGAGGAGGCCGGGGATGGATTGCCCTGGCTTCCTTGTTTCTCAGCCGGGTTCGGGGAGGAAAGCGGTGGCTGCCCCTTGACTTTCCACGGGTTTAATGGTACAGTAAACTTGTTGTATTATGAGTTTAAAGCTATAAAGCTGTCGTCTCCCGGCCCATAGGCCTGGGGGAGAGAAAGGACTGTTGAACATGCCCGTTACCGATTTTCTGGAACGCAACGTGAAGCTCTATGGAAACGAGATCGCCCTGGTGGAGCTCAACCCGGAGCTCCCGGACCCCCGGCGGATTACCTGGAAGGAATATGATCTGATCCAGCCCACAGTGAAACGCCCCTACCGCCGGGAGATCACCTGGAATGTGTTCAATGAGAAAGCCAACCGCTTCGCCAACCTCCTTTTGGAGCGTGGGGTCAAAAAGGGCGACAAGGTGGCTATTTTAATGTATAACAGCCTGGAATGGCTGCCCATCTATTTCGGCATCTTGAAAGCCGGTGCCATCGCTGTACCCTTCAACTTCCGCTATTCCGCCGAGGAGATCCAATACTGTGCGGACCTGGCGGAGGTGCAGGTGCTGCTGTTCGGGGCGGAGTTCATCGGGCGGATCGAATCCATCGCCCATAAGCTCTGTCACGGCCGCCTGCTGATCTATGTGGGGGACAACTGCCCCACCTTTGCCGAGAGCTACCGGGAGCTGGTGGCGGACTGTTCCTCCGCGCCCCCCCAAGTCCTCATCACCGACGATGACGACGGGGCCATCTATTTTTCCTCCGGCACCACCGGCTTCCCCAAGGCCATCCTACATAAACACCGCAGCCTCACCCAGGCTGCGGAGATGGAGCAGAAGCACCACGACATCCAACACGATGATGTGTTCCTGTGTATCCCGCCCCTGTACCACACCGGCGCTAAGTTCCACTGGATGGGGAGCCTCTTTGCCGGCAGCCGGGCGGTACTGCTGAAAGGGACCTCTCCGGAGATTATCTTGAAAGCCATTTCCAACGAGGGCTGTACCCTGGTGTGGCTGCTGGTGCCCTGGGCCCAAGAGATTTTGGACAGCCTGGACCGGGGGGATGTCCAGCTCTCCGACTATACCCTGGATCAGTGGAAGCTGATGCACATTGGCGCCCAGCCGGTGCCGCCCTCTATGATCCGCCGCTGGAAAGCTTATTTCCCCAAGCACCTGTATGACACCAACTACGGTCTGTCCGAGTCCACCGGCCCGGGCTGTGTCCACTTGGGGATGGAGAACATCCACAAGGTAGGGGCCATCGGCATCCCCGGCTACCGCTGGGAGGTGAAGATTGTGGACGAGCAGGACCAGGAGGTGGCCCAGGGGGACGTGGGCGAGCTGTGTGTCAAGGGCCCTGGCGTCATGAGCTGCTATTACAACAACCCGGAGGCCACCGCCGAGGTGCTGAAAAACGGTTGGTTATACACAGGCGACATGGCCATGATGGACCCCGACGGCTTCATCTTCCTGGTGGACCGGAAGAAGGATGTGGTGATCTCCGGCGGTGAGAATATCTACCCGGTGCAGATCGAGGACTTCCTCCGGGCCCATGCTAAGGTAAAGGACGTGGCGGTGATTGGCCTGCCGGACCGCCGGTTGGGCGAGATTTGCGGGGCTATCATCGAGGTCAAGGAGGGCATGGATTGTACCGAGGAGGAGATCAATGACTTCTGCATGGAGCTGCCCCGCTACAAGCGCCCAAAGAGGGTGATCTTTGCGGAGATCCCCCGCAACGCCACCGGGAAGATTGAGAAGCCTGTCCTGCGCAAGCGCTATGGCGCGGATCATCTGGTGGCCCAGCAGAACCAAAGCTGACATCCACAGAGAGGAGCGAAATGGTATGCCAAGACCCAACAGGAAAGAGCGCAGTATTGCGCTGTACCAGCACATTGCGGCCCTGGAAACGGTGGAGGAGTGCTGCCGGTTTTTTGACGACCTGTGCGCCGTCACAGAGCTGCGGGCCATGGAGCAGCGCTTTGACGTGGCGAAAATGCTCCATGAGGAGAAGGTATATAAGACGATCCTGGGGGAGACCGGCGCCAGCTCCGCCACGGTCAGCCGGGTAAACCGGGTGCTGAGCGCTGGCACCGGGGCGCTGGTGGAGATCATGGAGCGGGTGGAACAGAGACAAACCCAGGGGGAGGCCCCCACGAAGGAGACAGTATGAGAGAATTGATGCTGGGCAACACTGCGGTTGCCCGTGGACTATATGAGGCCGGTTGCGCTGTGATCTCCAGCTATCCCGGCACCCCCAGCACAGAGATCACAGAGGAGGCCGCCAAATATCCAGAGGTCTATTGCGAGTGGGCCCCCAACGAAAAGGTGGCCCTAGAGGTGGCCCACGGGGCCGCTGTGGGGGGCCGCCGGGCTGCCTGCTGTATGAAGCATGTGGGCTTGAACGTGGCGGCGGACCCCCTGTTTACCATCTCCTACCAGGGGGTAGAGGCGGGGCTGGTGCTCTGCGTGGCCGATGATCCAGGGATGTTCTCCTCCCAGAATGAGCAGGACTCCCGGCACTATGCCATTGCCGCTAAGGTCCCCATGCTAGAGCCCTCAGACTCCCAGGAGGCCTTGGAGTTTACCAAGCGGGCGTTCCAGCTTTCCGAGGAATACCATACCCCGGTGATTGTGCGTATGTGTACCCGCATTTCCCACTCCCAGAGCATTGTCACCAAAGGGGTACGGCAGGAGGTGCCCAAGCGGGCCTATGTGAAGGACCCGGAGCGGGTGATGATGACAGTGAACTCCCTAAAAGCCCACTACCGGGTGGAGGAGCGGACCCGGGCCATGACCGCGTTCAGCGAGACCACGGAGCTGAACCGGGTGGAGATGGGGGATACCGCCCTGGGGATCATCACCTCTTCCACCAGCTATCAGTATGTGAAGGAGGTCTTTGGGGACAGGGCCAGCGTCTTGAAGCTGGGCCTCTCCTGGCCGATGCCCGTGGAAAAGATCAGGGACTTCGCTGCCCAGGTGGACCAGCTCCTGGTGGTTGAGGAGTTGGAGCCCATCATCGAGAACCACTGCCGTCAGATTGGCGTGGAGGTCATAGGGAAAGAGAAAATCCCCATGGTGGACGAGCTCACCCAGGGGGTGATTGCCCGGAGCTTGGGGCAGGGGGAGAAGCCCCGGGTGCGCCTGGAAGAGGAGGTCCCTGGCCGCCCGCCGGTGATGTGTGCCGGCTGTCCCCACCGGGGGGTATTCTACACTTTGGCCAAGAACAAGTGTATGGTCTACGGGGACATCGGCTGCTATACCCTCGGGGTGATGCCCCCCTTGAACGCCTTGGATTTGAACATCTGCATGGGGGCCTCCTGTTCCGGCCTCCACGGCTTCAACCTGGCCGGAGGCGCGGAGCATGAGAAACACAGCGTGGCAGTGATTGGGGACTCCACCTTTGCCCATTCGGGGATCACTGGCATTGCAGACATCGCCTACAACCGCAGCAATTCCACGGTGCTGATTCTGGACAATTCCATCACCGGCATGACCGGCCACCAGCAAAACCCCACCACTGGGCGTAACCTCCGGGGGGAGCCCGCAGGGCAGATCGACTTGGAGGCCCTGTGCCGGGCTGTGGGCTTTGACCGGGTGCGGGTGGTGGACCCCAACGACCTGAAAGCCATGGACAAGGCCCTCAAGGAGGAGCTGGCGGCAGAGGAGCCCTCCATCATCATCTCCCGCCGGCCCTGCGTGATGCTCAAAAGCGTGAAGAAGGCCCCGCCGCTGACGGTGGATTTGGACAAGTGCAACGGCTGTGGCCTATGCATGAAGATCGGCTGCCCAGCTCTGTCCCTGCGGGGGGAGAAGGTGGAGATTGACCGGACCCAGTGTGTGGGCTGCCAGGTGTGTATGCAGATGTGCCACCGAGACGCGCTGCTGCCATGAGGGAGGGAGTCAATATGGAAACTGTGAATATCATGATTGTGGGGGTCGGCGGCCAGGGCTCCCTGCTGGCCTCAAAAATGCTGGGCCACCTCCTCCTGAACGCTGGCTATGATGTGAAGGTGTCAGAGGTCCACGGCATGAGCCAGCGGGGGGGCAGCGTGGTCACCTACGTCCGCTTTGGGGATAAGGTGTATTCCCCCATCATCGACCGGGGGGAGGCGGACTTCATCGTCTCCTTTGAACTGCTGGAAGCCGCCCGCTGGCTGGAATATTTGAAACCCGGCGGGCAAATCGTCACCAATACCCAGCGCTTGGAGCCCATGCCGGTGATCGCCGGGCTGGCCCACTACCCGGAGGGGTTGGTGGAGAAATTGCAGGAAAAGGGCGCCCAAGTGGACGCCATGGACTGCCTGACCCTGGCGGAACAGGCGGGGTCCTCCAAGGCGGTGAATATGGTCCTCATGGGGCGGCTGTCCCATTACTTCCCCGAAATCCAGGCTGCTGCCTGGCAGGCTTCCCTGGAAGCTGTGGTGCCCCCCAAGGTCCTGGCCCTCAACCGCGAGGCCTTTGCCCTTGGGCGGAAGGATTGAACGTTCCAAAGCGAAAGGACGGTCTCTCTTTGGCGCTATCAACCAAGGAGAGACCGCTTTTTTGTCACAAAATGCCGGGATCGTTCGGCATATCGACTGTTTTCACAAAGGAGGAGAAAAACCTTGCGATTTCCCTTGTCAATCCCGCCGGGTTTACGATATAATAAAAAAGAATTGATCCATTTTAGTGACCAGTTGCCGCCATGTCAGGGCGGCCAGCCAGGGGGTGCATAGGTATGACGATCCATCCGAAGATTCGAACGGTGCTGTCTTTCCTGTCCCGACTGTTGGGATTCCAAACAGGACAGGTGCAGCCAGAGGAAGAAACGGCAGAAAGAGAACAGTTTGCGCCCGCTGCTGCGGCGCCTGAGGATAAACCGGTGCTGCAATTACGCTCGGACCATCCCCTGAATAAGCTGTGGGAGCTGCGCAGGAGCCAGACCAGGGAGCGGCTGCCACCCCCTGAGCTGCGCATGGAATCCCCCAAGCTGAAGCTGCTCACCCCCAAGGAGGCGAAGCGGGAGCTCTCCCGGCTGCAATCGGCCATCACCTCCTCCGCCAACCAGCGCTGGAAGCTGGCCCAACCCCCGAAGAAGAAGCGGGGAGAGGAGGACGCAGAGCCAGTGGCCGAGCCGGTGCTGGACGCACAGGTGACGGTGATCACCACCTCAGGGCAGATGACCGCGTGGGTGCTGATTTATCCCCCGGTGGGGGATGGCGCAGAGCTCAGTGTTGAGATGCTCCGGGCGGCCCTAGAGGGAAGCGGCGTGACCTTCGGCCTGGACGAAAAGCTCATCGAGCGCCTGCCCCAGGACCCGAAGCGCTATTTCCGCCTGTACCTGGTGGCCCAAGGCCGGCTGGCAGTGAACGGAAAGGACGGTTCCGTGGTGGACCTCTTCCCCCGGCAGCCAGAGCAGAAGCTGGATATGGATGAGTTTGGCCAAATGGATTACACCCAGCTGAACCTGATCCAAAACGTGGAGGAGGGGGGCGTGATCTGCCGGATCATCCCCCCCACCCTGGGGGTACCGGGGTACACGGTGCAGAGCAAGGAGCTCTCCGCCAAGGACGGCCGCCCTGCCACGCCCCCTGCCGGGCGCAACACGGAGGTCACCGAGGACGGCACCGCCGTGATTGCCACCAAGACCGGGGACGTGAAGTTCAACGGCCGGGCCTTTACCGTCCGCCAGGTGATGGAGATCGACGGAAACGTGGACTACGCGGTGGGCAGCATCAACTACGTGGGGGACGTCCACGTCCACGGGGATGTGCTCAGCGGCTTCTCCATCCAGGCCATGGGGGATATCACGGTGGACGGTGTGGTGGAAGCCTGTACCATTGAGGCCGGCGGTGACCTGGTGGTGGCCAAAGGCATTGCGGGCAGCGACCAGGCCATTATCCGGGCCCATGGGAAAATCTTTGTAAAGTATTTGGAGAGCTGCTGCGTCTATGTGCGCAGCGGGCTGCAAACCGACTGTATCATGAACTGCGATGTCTACAGCGACAGCACAGTAAACGTGCGCTCCGGGCGGGGAACCATCATCGGCGGTTCCATCCGGGCGGCGGAAGAGGTGGACGCTGGGGCCATTGGCTCCCAGTCGGAGCTGCCCACCCGGATCACCTTAGGCGGCCTGCCCTGCGAGGAGTTTGAGCGGGAAGTCCTGGTGAAGGAGCTGGATGAGCTGGAAGAGGACATCGAAAAGACCGAGCGCCAGCCAGACAGCAGCGTAAAGCTCTCCCAATTGTCCAAGATGCGCATGAAAGTCCTCATCAACAAGAAGAAGCTGGAACAGGTGGATAAGGACTTGGAGCTTTTGCGCAGTGAATTGGACGATCGAAACAACAAGGGACGGCTGGTGTGTGACATTGCCCACAGGGGAACGGAAATCACCATTGGCAATGCCACCATGCGTTTGAACCGCGAGATCAGACCCTGCCACGCGAAGCTGATGGACGGGGAAGTGGCGTTCTTCTAAGAACAAACAGTTTTGGAAGGGGGGAGAGGCGCAACATGGATCGTGTGATGCGCCAAGAGGAGCTCCAAGAGGTGTTTGACCAGCTCCTGCGGGATGCCATGGGCAAGCTGGCGGGAATCCGGCTGGCCCGGCTAGAGACGGCACCCAGCGGGGATGTGTGTACTGTCTGGGTGAAGTTTGAACGGGGCTTCCGTTCCAGCCTGGCCTTGTGCGCCCAGAGCAGTGTGTTTACCCGGCTGACGCAATTTATGACGCAGCTGGATACTGTGGCCCCTGGGGATGTGGAGGACGTTACCAAGGAGTTTTTCAACGTCCTGTGCGGGCAGATATGTTCCAGGCTGTATCAAGAGACAAAAATCACATCCCGTTTTGGGATCCCGGCGTTTTGCCACGGGCGCTACCAAGGGGAAAGCTTAAAGGAACAGTTCACGCTGTGCTATTCCAGCGAACGCAACGAGTACACGGAGCTGATCCATCAAATCCCTGCTGCGGAATGACGCGGGAATCTACTTACATGGAAAGAGGCGATAGCATATGGGAAAGCGGATCATGGTGGTGGACGACTCTCGCGTGGTCCATTTACAGATCGAGAAGGTACTGGAAGGGACGGACTATGAGGTGGTGGCCTGCTTCCGGGATGGGGATAACGCCATTGACCAATATGGCTTCGTGAACCCGGACCTGGTGACCATGGACATCATCATGCCCGGCATCGACGGCCTGGAAACAGCCCGGGTGATCCTGGAGGAACACCCGGATGCCAAGATCGTGATGCTCTCTTCCCTGGCCTATGACGACACCATCAACGAGGCCAAGGCCCTGGGCACCAAGGGCTTCATCTACAAACCCTTTGACCGGGAGCAGGTGCTTTCGGTGTTTGACCGGGTGCTGGGCAAATAATACCCCAGGTGACGGGATACCAAAAAAGGAGGACGGACCTACAAGGCCTGTCCTCCTTTTTTGATATCCTGTTATGAATGCCCCTCCACGGCACGTTTCAAAATGGCGTCAAAGGTGGGGGCGTGCTTACGCACCGCAATGACCCGTCCCTCCTGGTCAAGAAAACAGTGGGAGGAGGTGGCCGTAGCCACCACTAGGCCTGCCTCATCCTGCATCACATAGGCCAGGGAGAGCTTCACGCCGGTGTAGCGCTGGGCCGTTACCGTGATGGTGATCTTGTCGCCATA
>NZ_JBQILM010000015.1:0-44431 GCF_056797215.1 Evtepia sp. | reverse complement strand
GACAAAATATTGTTTTTGTTTTCTATGAGACAATCCCCAGACGGTCCAGTGCCCGTTGGTGCTCTTGCCCTGTGGTTAAGAGGTAAAGCCGGGTGGTCTCGATAGAGGAATGCCCCAGCACGTCCGCCAGCCGGGCAATGTCCTTGCTGCGCTGATAAAATACGGTGGCAAAAAGGTGGCGGAGGTTGTGGGGGAACACCTTCCCCGGCTCCACACCCGCCTTGGCACAGAGCCGTTTCATCTCCGCCCAAACCTGGCGGCGGTGGATGGGGGTCCCGCTTCTGGTGAGGAACAGCTCGCCGGAGGCGATTTTTTCTGCCCTGGCATACTTGCGCAGCTTCCGGCACAGCTTGCCCGGGAGGAGGATGGTGCGGATTTTCCCCTTCAAGGCGATCTCCGCCCGTCCCAGCCGCACCGCCTCCAAGGTGATGTACCGCAGCTCACTGACCCGAATGCCTGTGGCGCATATCGTCTCCATCAGTAAGGCCAGCCGTGCCCGTCCTTGGCGTTGGGCGGTGTCCAAGAGACGGGCGTACTCGGCCCGGCTCAGCTCCCGCCTGGCGTCCCGGAACAGGCGGCGTTGGAGCTTCAAAAACTTCACCCGGTACGCCCCCCACCCCATAAAGTCCAAAAAGCGGTTCACCGCCGCCAGCATGGAGTTGATGGTGGTGGGGGCATACTGCTGCTGAAATAGGTGCTCCTTCCAAGCCGCCACCGCCTCCTTGGTCACTGGGCCCCCATTTAACCATCGGGCAAAGCCCCCCAGGTCCCGGAGATACTTCTCCACGGTTCCCCTGGCGCACTCCTCCTGGCGGAGATGCCCCATGAATGCCCTTCTGTCCTCTGTTGTAATTCGGTCCATATCAAACCCCTCCTGTCAGCATGATGGAACTATTTTACCTTGCGTTCCCCCAGTCTTGACAAGGAGTTTGCCCCTAAAACAAACTAACCCAGCGGGTTTTTGCTGCTCTGCACAGGGCAGCAAACCCGCTGGGCTGCTTGAACTATTTTCTTGCTGTGAAAACGCAAAAGGACCGCACATACTGTGCGGTCCTTTTGGCCTGCATGATACAGGTGGTGGAGACAACAGAACTCGAATCTGTGACCTCTCGCGTGTGAGGCGAGCGCTCTACCAGCTGAGCTATGCCTCCATGTGGTGACCCGTACGGGACTCGAACCCATGTTACCGCCGTGAAAGGGCGGTGTCTTAACCACTTGACCAACGGGCCGAGGTGCCGCAGGGGCAAAGCCCCACGGCTATGGTAGCGGCGACTGGATTTGAACCGGTGACACCCCGGGTATGAACCGAGTGCTCTAGCCAACTGAGCTACGCCGCCATGGTCTTGCTCACCTCAGGAGCGAGGCTTAGTATATCGTAAAAACGCGCAGTTGTCAACGGTTATTTGCAATTTTTTCATTTTTTCTTCCCAATCAGCAGTTTCACCAAAACATCCGCCATGGTTTCCAGGTCTTCTCTGGGAATATACTCAAAAATTCCGTGGTAGTGGTAGCCCCCGGTGGAGAGGTTGGGGCAGGGCAGCCCCAAAAAGCTGAGCTTTGCCCCATCAGTGCCCCCCCGGATGGGCTCATCCCTGGGCTCCACCCCCACGGCACGGAAAGCATCCCTGGCCCGCTGCAAAATCTCTGGATGGGGCAGGAGCTTTTCCCTCATGTTGTAATAGCTGTCCTGTATCCCCAGTGTCACCGTCCCCGGGCCGTAGCGGCCGTTCAGGTATGCAGCGATCCGCTCCAAACACTCTTTCCGGGCCTGGAACTTCTCCCGGTCATGGTCCCGGATCAGCCAGGACAAACGAGCTTGGCTCTCGTCCCCTTCCATGCCACACAGGTGGTAAAAGCCCTCATAGCCCGCGGTATAGGCCGGGGCCTCGGCGGCTGGGACCATGGCGATCAACTCCGCCGCAATGAGGCTGGCGTTTTTCATCTTCCCCTTGGCCTCCCCCGGATGGATGTTCACCCCTTGGACCATGACCTCCACCCCAGCGGCGTTGAAGTTCTCATACTCCAAGGTGCCCAGGGGGCCGCCGTCCACGGTGTAGCCGAAGTCAGCCCCCAGCTTATCCAGGTCCACATGGTCGGCCCCCCGGCCGATCTCCTCGTCGGGGGTGAAGCACAGGGCCACCCGGCCATGGGGCAGCTCTGGATGGGTCTGCAGGTGGGCTACGGCGGCGACAATCTCCGCCACCCCCGCCTTGTCGTCCGCCCCCAGGAGGGTGGTGCCGTCGGTGACGATGAGGGTCTTGCCCACGTTCTCCAAGAGGTCGGGAAATACCGCCGTCTCCATCACCACCCCCAGGGCCTCATTTAAGACGATATCCTCCCCGGTACAGGGGACTTGCCGGGGCTGGACATGCTCCCCAGAGACGCCGGGGGCGGTATCCAGGTGGGCTAGGAGGGCAATGGTGGGGGCCGTCTCCTGCCCTGGGGTGGCGGGGAGAAAGGCGTATACATAGCCTTTCCCGTCCAGCTCCACCCCCTCCAAGCCCAGCTCCCGCAGCTCCTGGGCGATGAGGGCCCCTAAGCTGCGCTGTTTTTCTGTGGACGGGATGGTCTCCGAAGCCTCGTCGGACTGGGTGTCATAGCGGATGTAACGTAAAAAACGCTGAGCTGCGGTCATGGTACTCTCTCCCTTTTCTCTCTCCAATTTGCCCTGTGGCCAGAAGGGCCTTCCCTATGCTATAATGGGGACACTCTTTGGTGGTTGGTGGTGATCCTATGCTTCACATTGCAATCTGTGAGGACGAAGCCCATATGGCGTCTAAACTGGAACAACTCCTCACGGCCTATTTGGACCAACGGGCGTTGGAGGCTCAAATCCAGCACTATCCCCACGGGGAGGCCCTCTGGGCCGCCCGTACCACGGTGGACTTGCTCCTGATGGACATCAAGCTCCCTGGCCAGGACGGCACGGAGGTCGTTTCACGGCTGCGCTCCCTGGGGCTGGACTGCCCCGTGGTGTTCATCACCGCCTATCCCCAATATGTATTCCAGGCTTTCGATCTGGATGCCGTCCATTACCTCCTCAAGCCGGTGGAAGCGGATCGCCTCTTCCCTGCCCTGGACAAGGCGTTCCAACGGCTGCTCCAAGCCGGCTGTCCCGCCCTCTGGCTCCCCCAGGGAGCTGGTGGCCACAAGCTCCTGTGCAAGGATATCCTCTACGGCGAGGCCCTGGGCCATCAGGTGACGATTCACACTTTGGAGGGGATATATCCCTATCCCGGCACCTTGGATGCCCTACAGGCTGCTCTGCCCGCCCACTTTTTCCGCTGCCACAAAAGCTATCTGGTGAACCTGCACGCCGTCACCGGGAAGGAAGCCGGTGTGGCCCATGTGGTGGGGGGCGGCAAAGTATTGGTGGCCCGGCGCAGGCAGCGGGCTTTGGGGGAAAAGCTCCTGGAAAGCTGCCAGGGAGGTGACAGGATATGACCCTCCCTATGGCCCTCTTTTGGCTCTGTTCCAATGGCGTGACGTACTGCTTGGCCTTTCGCTTTCTGCTCCAAGCCACCGGGGTGCAGCACAGCCCCCACCGCCTTCTCTGGATGGCAGTCAACAGTAGTATAACACTTTTGATCCTAAGATATCAAATCCCGGGGGGATTTTTTCTCGCCGTTGGCTTCGCCCTGCTCTTTGCCAAGCTGGCCTGCCACCTGTCCTGGCCTGTCCTCCTGCCACCGCTGGCGGTACTGTTCACCCTCTACAGCTTCCTAGAGGGCCTCACCACCCTGGCTATGGCCTGGGCCGCTGGGTTCCTCCCCTCCCCCACCTGGGGCACCCTGTTCCAATGCGCCCTCTGCCTGCTGGGGAATGCCGCCCTCTGTTACGCCCTACGGATAAGCCAGCGTTTCTTCCTCCCAGGACAGCCCCCTTCCCCCGCAGCCCTCCTATTGCCCTGCGCCTGGATGCTGCTGACCCTCCGGGGCGCCCTGGGGCTGGACAGCCGCCAGTTTGAACCCCGCCTGGGTACCTTAGCCCTGGAAGGCCTCCTCTTCCTGGCCCTGGCCACGGTGGGCGGGGTTGCGGTGCTGTTCCTTCTGCTGCGGCTCTTCGGCCGCTTCACCCTCTTGCACCGCCAGCTCCAAGGCCAACAGCTCTGCTTGGAAGAGGCCCAAGCCCAGGCCGGTCGCTACGCCTCCTTTCAGCACGACGTAGACAACCACCTCCTGGTCCTCTCCTCCCTGCTGCAAGAGAAAAACTACCCCACAGCCCAACGCTATGCCGCCAAGCTGCGCCGTTCCAGCCCCGTCCCCCAGGCCATCCCAGCCACTGGGTACGCCGCCTTAGACGCTCTGCTCCGGGAAAAATTGGCCCAGGCGGAGGACTGGGGCATTCGTCACCACTGCAAGCTCTCCATCCCCCCAACATGCCAGCTGGACGAGCTTGCCCTGTGTGCCCTCTTCGCCAACCTCCTGGACAACGCCATCCACGCCTGCCAAGGGCTGGCTCCGGAGGCACGCTGGCTCTCCCTGGACAGCAGCACCCGTGGGACGCTCCTATTCATCCAGGCCGCCAATGCAACGGCTTCTAGTGCGCCATTCCGGGAGGGTACGGGATTGCAGAACGTCCGGCGCATCGCGGCCCAGTACCAGGGGAGCGTCCAGATTGAACAGGCGGCAGGGCGGTTCCGCGTTTGCGTCCTGCTCTGCGCCCCGCCCGGGTAAACTACCGTTTGCGCAGCCAGGGCGACCGTATGTGCAGCCCCCCTTTTCCTCCCGCGCGTTCCGCTCGATAGAAGCAGCAGAACCATCGAAAGGGAGGAATCATTATGTCGGTCACATTACGTCCCGATGCCGCCCGTCAGGCGGAACTGCAAACCCAAAAGCTGATGTTGGAAAACCAAGCCCTACTCCTCAAGGCCACCACCCCCGACGGCGGTGCCGCCCCCACCCAACTGCAAGCGGTGGTGGACGAAGCCCTGGAAGAGGTCTCCACCCAGCTCCAAAAGGCAAAGGCAGCCCCCCGCCTGGACAGCTACCAGGCACTGCCCCCGGCCCCCGCCCCCGGTGCCTACACCGTGGAACCGGACCCTGCCGGGTACCGCATCTCCTTCCAGCCCTATTCCGAAGGGTAAACAACGGGGACAAGCAGCGCGTCCATCTGCTTGTCCCCGTTAAATTTTTAAGGTTCTTCCCAGTGCTTCGCCCGCTCCACCGCCTTGTGCCAGCGGGCATAGTCCCCACTGCGGTCGGTTTGGGGCTGATAGGTCTTATCCAGGCGGCGGAAGTCCTCCAACTCCGCCAAGCTCTTCCACAGCCCTACGCCCAAACCCGCCAGGCAGGCCGCGCCCCAGGCCGTGGTCTCCACCACCTTTGGCCGCTCCACAGGAACGCGGAGCAAATCCGCCTGGAACTGCATCATAAAGTCGCTGACACTGGCGCCGCCATCCACCCGGAGCACCGAGACCTTCTGTCCCCCGTCCGCCTCCATGGCCGCGATGAGGTCCCCATTCTGGTAGGCAATCCCCTCCAACACCGCCCGGCACAGGTGGGCCTTGGTACTGCCGCGGGTAAGGCCCAGAACCGTCCCCCGGGCGTACATATCCCAGTGGGGGGCACCCAGGCCCGTAAAGGCCGATACCAGATACACCCCGCCGTTGTCCGCTACGCGCTCCGCCAGAATGTCGCACTCATGAGCGGTCTGGATCAAGCCCAGCTCGTCCCGCAGCCACTGGATGGAGGAGCCAGCGTTGAATACACTCCCCTCCAACATGTAGGTTGTCTGACCTTGCAGCGTCCAGCCGATGCAGCTCAACAGGCCGGACTTGGCATATGCCGCTTTGGCCCCTGTGTTCAAGAGGGTGAAACAGCCTGTACCGTAAGTGCTTTTCAACTGCCCCGGGGCAAAGCAGCCCTGGCCGAACAGGGCCGCCTGCTGGTCCCCTGCCATGCCACAGATCGGCAGGCCTGCCAGGGCCCCCAGGTGGGGGACCCCAGGGGCGATGGTCCCCAAGTCCCCACTGTTCTCCACGGGCTTGGGAAGGCAGTGCATGGGCACCTCTAGGAGGCGGCACAGCTCCGCATCCCAACAGCCCTTGTGGATATCAAAGAGCATGGTCCGGCAGCAGTTGGAGACATCCGAGGCATGGACCTGTCCGCCTGTGAGGTTCCACAGGAGCCAACTGTCCACCGTCCCGCACAGCAGTTCCCCCGCCTGGGCCCGCTGCCGGGCACCGGGGATGTGGTCCAACAGCCAACGGTACTTGGTGCCGGAGAAATAGGCGTCGGGCACCAGCCCCGTCTTGGCCCGGATGGCCTCCCCATACCCCGCCTCTTGGAGCTGGGTGCAGAACTCCGCCGTCCGGCGGCACTGCCAGACGATGGCCCGTCCCACCGGCCGCCCGGTCTGGCGCTCCCACCACAAGGCCGTCTCCCGCTGGTTGGCCAACCCCACAGCGGCGATCTCCCCCGGCTCCACGCCGCTTTTCTCCACGCACTGGGCGGCGGCCTGACACTGGCTGTCCAGCAGCGCCTGGGGGTCGTGCTCCACCCAGCCGGGCTTTGGATAGTGCTGGGCAAAGGGGATCTGGGCTGACGCCACAATCTCCCCGGTTTTGGCAAACAGGATGGCCCGCGAGCTGGTGGTCCCCTGGTCCAGGGCCAACAAATACTCCTTCATCACACATTCCCCTCTCAAATCTTGACGGATGGTTCCGGGGCAGGTATCATGGGGGCAAAGGAGGTGCTCCCCTTGACCTATCCCAACACCGTCCCCGCCCGCTTCCTCTCCCGCCCCAACCGCTTTGTGGCCCAGGTAGACCTAGCGGGACAGGAAACCACGGTTCATGTAAAAAACACCGGCCGCTGCCGGGAATTGTTGGTCCCCGGAGCCCAAGTTTGGCTCACCAAAAGCGGCAGCCCCAAGCGCAAGACCGCCTATGACCTCATTGCCGTGGAGAAGGGCAGCCGTCTCATCAACATGGACGCCCAGGCCCCCAACGCCGTCTTTGCCCAGTGGGCGATGGCGGGACAATTCGTGCCAGGGCTCACCACCCTGAAAGCCGAGCAGCGCTTTGGGGACTCCCGCTTTGACTTCTTCTGGACCGCCGGAGCCCGGAGCGGCTTCGTAGAGGTCAAGGGGGTCACGCTGGAAGAGGGCGGGGCCGTCTACTTCCCCGACGCCCCCACCCAGCGGGGGGTAAAGCACCTCCACGGGCTCAGCGCCTGCCTGGCGGCAGGCTATGAGGCTGCGGTGTGCTTCATCGTCCAGATGTCTGACGTGGCCTTCTTCTCCCCCAACGACCGCACCCACCCCGCCTTCGGGGCGGCCCTGCGGGAGGCCCGCGCCGCCGGGGTACAGGTCCTGGCCCTGGACTGCCAGGTGACCCCAGACAGCCTCACCCCCGGCAAGCCGGTGGAGCTGCGCCTATAATTCAGGTGGGGGAACCCACCTCCTTGCGCTCCTGGAGCAGGAATTTCACCTTCTCCCCCACGGTGAACAGAATCCCGATCCATATAATGACAAAGGCAATCAGCCGGTCCCGGTCCAAGGCTTCCCGGAAATAGAACAGGCCCATAAGGAATTGCAGGGTGGGATTGATGTACATGAGAATGCCGGTGAAATAATACGGGGTCTCCTTCACTCCCATGTTGAACAGCAGCAGGGGCACGGAGGTGGCCACGCCACAGGCTGGCAGCAGCCAGAAGGACGCCCCATCCAGCACCGGGTCCAGCCCCCCCAGCCGGTTCTGCCACCAGAGGGAGAAGCCCAGGGCGAAGGGGACCATAAATAGGGTTTCCAAAAACAGCGACGCCTGGGCGCTTAAGTTCAGGTTCTTTTTCACCGCACCATAGACGGCAAAGGGCAGGCCAATGAGCAGGGCCAGCACGGGCACCTCCCCGGTGCGGACGATCAGGTAGGCCACCCCCGCCGCGGCACAGAACAGGGTGAGGTTCTCCGCCAGGGAGGGCCGCTCCCGAAAGACAATAATCCCAATGACCCCCACCAGCACCGGTTCAATAAAGTAGCCCATGCTGCCCTCCAACACGTGGCCGCTGTTGACGGAATAGATGTACATCCCCCAGTTGAAGGTGATGAGCACCCCGCAGACAAAGCTGAGCCCCACCACCTTCTTGCTGCGGAAAGCCTCCCGAATCTCCCCCCACTGGCGCTTCACCAGCATGTACAGGCCCATGAACACCATAGACCACAGAATCCGCTGGGCCAGGACATACACCGAGTTCACCGAGGCCAAAAAGCCCCAGAAGATGGGCAGCATCCCCCAGAGCACATAGGAACCCGTGACCGTAGCCAGACCCAGACGCTTGCGACGTCCCATGAAAAAAACTCCCCTTCCGCGCCCCGTTTTTTCACGGGGCGTGTTTGTCGTAATGATGAGTATTATAGGGGCGGGAAGGGGGCGCTGTCAAGGACAAGCTGGGGCGGTATTGTTCTTAGTCTTAGCACAAATTTATTTTTTGACATTTAGTGAGTGTCAGCTTTCCACACAATATATGCTAAACTTAAAAGAGATTATCTTTAGTTTAGGAGTATCGCCTATAAAAAACATACTATACGAATTGTATGCCGGGAACATTTCTCCTTGGGAGCAATATTTCCCCGAAAGCGACGAATATCGAAAACTCTGTAAGAAGCATATCCAGCACCATAGCGATTTCATTGATATCCTAAAAAAATTAGACCCACCCCTGCATAAGCAATTCATCAAAATTATAGACGAGCTGTCCGAAACAACGCCCTATGAGTTTTCAGAAATGTTTATGGGTGGGTTTCGCTTGGGGGTAAGGATCATGATTGATGTGTTCCATGAAGAATTATATCAAGGGAAAGGATCTGTTACCCCATCAGGAGGGTAAACCCTTTCATCCCTTGAATGCCCTTGTAATTTCACTCGGTCTCCGCTATAATCTACCTCATCAAACAAAAGGAGACCAAATTTTATGGCATCTGCACTCTTCACCCCCGGCAAGCTGGGCAGCCTCACCCTGCCCAACCGCCTCATCCGCTCCGCCACCCAGGACCCCTTCGGCCAGCGGGACGGAAGCTGCGCCCCCGAGCAAGTGGCCCTCTATCAGGAAATCGCCCAGAGCGGCGTGGGGGCCATCATCACCGCCTATAGCTACATCTCCCCCGAAGCCCGTTCCACTGGCATTCAGGTAGGCTTCGCCACCCAGGAACAGCGGGACAGCCAGAAAACCGTCCTGGACGCCGTCCACGCCGCCGGGGGCCGTCTGATCCTCCAACTCATGCACGCGGGGATGAACGTGTTCCTGCCGGAAAAGCGGGTGGAGGGCGGCAAGCTCCTGGCCCCCACCGGCGGCATGACCGCCCCCAATGAGATGACCACCACAGAGCTCACCCAGGCCGGCCTGGACAAAATCCGCGCCGATTTTGTAGACGCCGCCAAGGCCGCCAAGGCCCTGGGCTTCGATGGCGTCCAGCTCCATTGCGCCCATGGCTACCTCCTCAGCCAGTTCCTGGACCCCAACTCCAACCAGCGCACGGACAACTACGGCGGCAGCGCCGAGAACCGTTTCCGCTTCCCCGGGGAATGTCTCACTGCCATCCGGGAGGCTGTGGGCCAGGACTACCCCGTCCTGGTGAAGGTCAACACCAACTGCGCCGGGGAGGCCGACGCCGCCTATGCCCAAGACATCCTCTATTTCTGCCGCCAGTTTGAGGCCCTGGGGGCCGACGGCATCGAGCTCTCCGGCTACAACTGGTTGGGCTTGGGGAAGAAGAAGGTGCCCACCTTCTATCTGGACCGGGCCAAGGAAATCCGCAAAGCCGTCTCCCTCCCCCTCATCCTGGTGGGTGGCGTGCGGAAGCTGGAAGAGATGGACGCCATCCTGGCCGCTGGCATCGACTTCATCTCCGCCTCCCGTCCCTTCATCTGCCAGCCGGATTTCTACAAGCACCTGGAACAGGGTGAGGAATCCCCCTGCATCGGCTGCACCAAGTGCCTGGGGAATATTTGGAGCAAGGAGGGCCGCCGCTGCGTAAAGCACGAGATTCCCGAGGGCTTCCCCAAGGCATGACCCCAACCGCACAATCTAAGATAAGGCAAAGGCCGGCTTCACAGCCCTCTAGGAGGACCGCGAAGCCGGTCTTTCAATGCAATACAGGGGATAAAATCGCTGTCAATTCCTGGACAGCAGGGGCCACTGCCCCGTCCACCATGGCCCGCAGCTCTTCCGCCTGGTGGCGCTCTGTCTGGGTGGTCTGCTGGGCAATGCGCCCCCGCAGATACCCGCCGAAAATCTGGGACAGAGAGGCCATCCGCCACAGCCCCCGGAGATATTGGGTCTGGGTTGTGGTACGCAAAAGGCCCTCCGCCGCGGCCGCCGCCCGGGCCTTTCCCTGGACGGTCATCCCCGGGAGCCGGGGGCAGCCCTGCTCCTGTAGGATCATCCGGTCCAGCTCGATTTCCAAGCGGAAATGGGAGGAGCCGTCCGCCTCCATGTACTGGTAGATTTGTGGATGGGTCGCATCGTCCAAAATCTGGTGGAGAAGATAGCCGGCGGCGAAGCTGGCGTTGCTGGCGCCGTCCTGGCGCATGGCCCGCTCCAAACGGGGCAGGGATTCCTCCCGCCAGTGGTGGTGCAGGCGGTCGGCGCTGGCTTTGGTCAGATAAGAAAAGATCAGTGGGTCCGGGCCGTAAAGTCCCAAGCGGAACAGGGGCAGGTCCTTGGTGCAGCTCTGCCGCAGTTCCAAGGGAAGGGATTGGAGGACCTGCTGACCAAAATAGGTATGTGCATTATAATTGGGCATACCGAGCCTCCTCTATCAAATTGTTCATCCATTCATGGTGCCAGGGGGGACGCAATAGCCCCCTCTGCACGTCCTTCCTATTCTCTCACAGTCCGCCCCAATTTTCCAGTATAAAATTGCAACAACATAGGAAATTTTTTCTGGTCATTCAAACAATTGTATCTCCCGCTTCATCCGCTTCCACTTTCTCAAAAGCCGGAGGCTGCCGATGCCGCACCAAAGGGCCAGGGCGATGTTGATCAGCCCTATATAATTGTAGTGATTCTCCTGGAGCACCGCCAAAAGGACATTGTTTGCCCCAACCATCAGGTTCGCCACTCCCACCACCGCAATCAGCTGGATGATACGGGAGAGGTATTTCAGCCGGGAGCTGTTGTCGGAAAACAGCTCAAAGGGGCCCTGGCTGGATTCCCTGGCAAAGTATACCCAGCGTACCATCCCCCCCACCTGCCGGACCCCGGTGGTTTCCATAAACTCAATGTACTTCTGGCTCTCCGGGTGCCGTGGGCTGTGGTCCAGGAGCTGCAAACGGAAGGTATACTCCCCCGGTGTACAGTCCTCGAACTCATAGCGGCAGAATCCCACAGATACCAGCCCTAAGCCCTTGGCCGCCATCTCATTGAGCCACCGCTCCTCCTTGTCGAAGTTCCAAGCAGCGAACCACTTGTGTATGACCTTTCTCATTGTTCCCCCTCCATGATACGGCTTCCATTTTCCAAAAGTTCCCGTAGGCGTAACAGCTCCCCTTGCAGCAGCGCTTTCCCCTGCTGTGTGATCCGGTACGCCTTTTTCCTGCTGTCCTTCTCCCCAGGCAGGGCTGAGATACAGCCCCGTTCCAGCAGGGTGTTGATGGCCCCGTAGAGTGTCCCTGGAGCCAGCTTCACCCGGCCTTTGGAGAGCTGCTCCACATTCTGCATGATGCCGTAGCCGTGCATGGGCTCCATTAAGGAGAGCAGGATGTAATACACCCCCTCCGTCAGTGCCCCCTTTGTCATGTCATTGTCTCCTCTCTATACCGCTTTCCGTTATATCGTCCTCCGATATATTTATTATAACGGCAACCGATATAGTTGTCAAGGGGCTTCCGCAAAAAAACACACAGGGACGAAGCCCGCACCTTCGTCCCTGTGTTTCGTTGTTCTTGTTGTTGCCCGTTCATATCACAAAGCCACCGTTGGGGGCCAGGACCTGGCCGGTGAAATAGTCCCCCCCAGGGCCTGCCAGAAAGCAGATGGCCTCTGCCACATCCCGGGGGGTCCCCAAGCGTCCCAGGGGCGTTTCCTCTCCCAGGGCCGCCTTGGTCTCTGGGTCCAGGGCGGCGTTCATCTCCGTGTCAATGACCCCAGGGGCTACACAGTTCACCGTGATGCCCGAGGGCCCCAGCTCCTTGGCCAGGGCTTTCGTCAGGCCGATAACCCCCGCCTTGGCAGCGGAATAGGCCACCTCACAGGAGGCCCCCACCTGCCCCCACATAGAGGACAGGGTGATGATCTTCCCCGCCTTCCGGTGGAGCATCCCCGGCAGGACAGCCTGGCAGCAGTGGAACACCCCGTCCAGATTCACCCCCATCAGGCTGCGCCAGCTCTCGGGGGTGGTCTGCGTGAACAGCTCCTGCCGGGCAACCCCGGCGTTACACACCAGCACGTCCGGGGGGCCGAAATCGGCGGTAAAGCACTGCACCATGGCCTCCACCGCCTCCCGGCTGGACACATCGGCGGGATAGAGGGCCCCTTGCCCCCCCTCCCTCTGGATCTGTTCCAGCAGGGCTTGCGCCTGGGCCTGGGAGCGGTGGTAGTTGATGCCCACCGCATACCCCTGCCGGGCAAACAGCCGGGCAGTCTCCGCCCCGATGCCCCTGGAAGCCCCGGTGATGAGGACGCTCTCAGACATTGAAGCGGAACAGGACCACGTCGCCGTCCTGCATCACATACTCCTTGCCCTCCGAGCGTACCAGGCCCTTTTCCTTGGCAGCGGTCATGGAGCCGCCGCAGGCGTCCAGGTCGGCAAAGGACACCACCTCCGCCCGGATGAAGCCCCGCTCGAAGTCCGTGTGGATTTTTCCCGCGGCCTTGGGGGCCTTGGTCCCCTGGGTGATGGTCCAGGCCCGGCACTCGTCGGGGCCGCAGGTCAGATAGGAGATCAGCCCCAGGAGGGTATAGCTGGCGGTGATGAGCCGGTCCAGGCCGGACTGCTCCACCCCCAAATCCTCTAGGAACATCGCCCGGTCCTCCGCTTCCATGGCGGCGATCTCCGCCTCCACGTTGGCGCAGATGGGGACCACCTGGGCCTGCTCCGCCTGGGCAGCCTGGATCACCGCCTGATAATAGCCGTTGGCCTCATGGTTTTTGAATCCCGCCTCGTCCAGGTTGGCGGCAAAGATCACGGGTTTCCGGGTGAGCAGGTCCGCCGTGGCCAGGATTTCCTGCTCCTCTTCCCCACAGGGATAACTCCGGGCGGACTTCCCGTCTCCCAGCCAGGCCAGCAGGCCCTTGAACACCTCGGCGGAGTGGAGGAACTTCTTGTCCCCCTTGGCGGCCTTGGTGTCCTTCTCAATGCGCCGCTCCACCATCTCCATGTCCGCCATGATAAGCTCTAAGTCGATGATCTCAATGTCACGGGCGGGGTCGCAGCTCCCCTCCACGTGGACGATGTTCTCGTCGTCGAAGCAGCGGACTACGTGGACGATGGCGTCGGTCTCCCGGATGTTTGCCAAGAACTTGTTGCCCAAGCCCTCCCCCTTAGAGGCCCCCTTCACCAGACCGGCAATGTCCACAAACTCAATCACCGCCGGGGTGGTCTTTTTCGGCTGGTATATCTCCGCCAGCTTGTCCAGCCGGCTGTCCGGCACGGTGACCATGCCCACGTTGGGGTCGATGGTACAGAAGGGGTAGTTGGCGGACTCCGCCCCGGCGTTGGTGATGGCGTTGAAGAGGGTGCTCTTGCCCACGTTGGGGAGCCCCACGATTCCCAATTTCATAATAGCTTCCTCTCTTATAAACGCGCCCCGCGGCGCGCGAAATTTCCCCCTCATTATACTGGATGTCCCAGGAAAACACAAGAGGCCGCTGCCGCCGTCCCGCCCTGCCCTCCACCATTTACCACAGAAATCCACCAGCTCACGCCAATGCCCTTGACAAAAAAGATTCTGTATGATATTGTTTTGATATCACAAATCAAAGCATTCTACTATACCAAATGTTCCACACGAAAGGAGAGCTGTTATGCTTCGCATCGAACACTATTCCAAAACCTACCCCGGCGGGAAAAAGGCCGTGGACGACCTGACCCTCCACGTCTGCCCCGGAGAGATCTATGGCTTCATCGGCCACAACGGGGCAGGTAAGACCACCACCCTCCGGGCCGTGGCGGGGGTGATGGACTTCACCGAGGGCACCATCACCATCGACGGTCACGACATCAAGCGCGACCCTGTGGGGGCCAAGCAGGTCACCGCTTTCCTGCCGGATAACCCGGATCTATATGCCTTCATGAAAGGCATCGACTACCTAAACTTCATCGCCGATCTCTACAACCTCCCCGCCAAGCAGCGCACCGACGACATCGGCAGGTTTGCCGACGCCTTCCAGCTCACCGGGAACCTGGGCTCCGCCATCGGCAGCTATTCCCACGGGATGCGCCAAAAGCTGGCCCTCATCTCCGCCCTGATCCGCCACCCCAGGCTGTTGATCCTGGACGAGCCCTTTGTGGGCCTGGACCCCTCCGCCTCCCACCTGGTCAAGGGCTACCTGACAGAGCTGTGCCAGAACGGCTCCGCCGTGTTCTTCTCCACCCACGTGCTGGAAGTGGCGGAAAAGCTCTGCCACAAAATCGCCATCATTAAAGATGGGCGGCTGGTCAAGTCCGGCCCCACAGCGCAGCTGGTGGGGGATTCCTCCTTGGAAACCGTGTTTTTGGAATTGGGGGAGGCAACATGAAAAAGTTTTTCGCACTGTTGAAGGTCAGCGTCCAGTCCATGCTGCTCAGCTCCACCAATTCCCAGGGCCGCGGCAAGAAAAAAGCCGCCACAGGCCTGGGGGCCATGGTGATTATCGCTTTCCTGGGGCTGTACCTCTCCGGCTTTTACAGCTATGCCCTGATGGATGCCCTGGCCCCCTCCCATATGGAGATTTTGGTGTTCATCTTCATGGCCATCGCCGCCCTGGTGGGTGGGCTGCTAATCACCACCTTCGCGGTAAAGGGCGTGGTGTTCGACGGGCGGGACAACGACCTGCTGTTGAGTATGCCCCTGCCCTCCACCCTGCTGGTGGCCTGCCGGGTGACCGCCATCTACCTGGAAAACCTGCTGTTCTCCTTCTTCATGCTGCTGCCCGCCGGGGTGGTGTGTATGCTGATGACCCAGAACGGCGTGGGGCACAGCCTACTGTTTTGGCTGCGGCTGCTCATCGCCGCCCTGGCCCTGCCCCTGCTTGACACAGCCCTGTCCGTCCTGCTGGGGGCCCTGGTGGCCTTCCTCTCCGTAAAGGTCTCCCGGGGGGCCCTGGGGCAAAACATCGTCATGGGCTTGTTCCTGGTGGTGGTGTTCTACTTCTCCTTCCACCTGAACGGGATGATCGAAAACCTGGCCGCCAACGCCGCTGGGGTGAAGGAATCCCTCCACTGGGCCGCCCCCCTGCTGTGGCTGGGGGAGGGGATCATGGGGGACTGGGGGCAGCTGCTGGCTTTCGTGGCCTGCTGTGTGGTTCCCTTCCTCTTGGTGGTGTTCGGTCTGGGGCTGGTCTACCGGAAAGCGGTCACCGCTTTCGCCTCCCGCTCCGCCCGCAGCGACTACAAGCTCTCCGCCCAGTCCGCCTCCGGCCAGACGAAGGCCCTGTTGAAAAAGGAGGCCCAGCGCTTCTTCGGCACCCCCACTTATTTCTGGAACGCGGGGCTGGGCCTGATTATGCTCCTGGTGGCCGGGGTAGCCTCCCTGGTGATGCAGGCACGGCTGTTGGAGTTTGTGGACCTGATGGGGGAGGGCTTCCCCCTGATGCCCCTGTCGGCCATGGTGGTATGCTTCTGCCTGTGTATCACCCCCATCGCCGCCCCCTCTGTGAGCTTAGAGGGGCCCTACCTCTGGATTCTCCGGGAAGCCCCCCTGGGGGGGAATACCCTGCTGTGGATCAAGACGGGCTTCCAGCTTCTGCTGACCCTGCCCTGCACCGTCTTTGCCTGGGCCTGCTTCACCATCGCCCTGAAGCTGCCCCTGGGGCAGAGCGTGGCCCTGCTGCTGGCCTCCCTGTTCTTCGCCCTAGGCCACGCCAGCTTCGGGATGCTCATGGGCCTCACCTATCCCAAGCTGGACGCTGTGAATGAAGCGGTGGTCATCAAGCAGTCCCTGGCCACCACCCTGGCCATGTTCGTCCCCATGGTGGCCCTGGCGGCAGCGGGGTGGCTGTACTGGCTGGGGGGCAAGCTGACGCCCTGGGTGGCCATAGCCCTGCCCCTTGCCCTGCTGGCGCTGCTGGCCGCAGCCAGCACCGCTGCCCTTGCCAAGCAGGGGCCCAGCCTGTTGCGGGCACTCTGACTCAAGCAAGCTTTCCTCCACGGGCCGTCAGACTTGGCGGCCCGTGATTCGTTCCTCCCGGTCTGGTATCGTCTCTTGTCCAGCAAATTGCCCAGGGTTTCCCCTTATTTTCTATGAAAAGCGCTTAAATTTCCCCATTTCTCCCTTTGATTGGCTTTTTTTATTGAAATTTTTCTTGACAGGGGGTAAAATCGGCAGTATAAGCGAGACTATAAACCAGACCGGAGGGGCTAAACTGCCCTCCCAAGTCAGGATCGAGGCGAGGGAAGGTCCATGCTCAACATCGTGCTCGTGGAGCCGGAAATCCCCATGAACACCGGAAACATTGCCCGCACCTGCGCCGCCACCCACAGCCGCCTGCACCTGGTGCGCCCCTTGGGCTTCGACATCAGCGACAGGGCCGTGAAACGGGCGGGGCTGGATTATTGGCACATGGTAGACCTCTCCGTCTATGATAGCATAGAGGAGTTATTTCAGAAGAACCAGGTGGGCGAACTCTGGCTGGCCACCACCAAGGCCCCCAGGGACTACGCCTCCGCCCACTTCCAGGACGGATGCTGGCTCTTTTTCGGCAAGGAGACCGCCGGCCTGCCCCAGTGGTTCCGGGAGGCCCACGCCGGGCGTTGCCTGCGCATCCCCATGCGCTCAGACGCCCGCAGCCTGAACCTGGCCAACTCCGTGGCGATCCTGACCTATGAGGCACTGCGCCAGCTGGGCTTCCCCCAGCTGTGCAACGAAGGTGAAATGGCCGCCCCCAGCCACAGCGGCGGGGCGCCAAACAAAGATGAATAAAGGGGCTATCTCATGAATTATGACAAGAAGACCGTCCGGGACATTGACGTCACCGGAAAGAAGATCCTCCTGCGTTGTGATTTCAACGTTCCCCATGATAAGAAAACCGGCGTGATCCACGACGATACCCGCATCGTCTCCACCCTGCCCACCATCCGCTATCTCCTGGAACAGGGGGCGGCGGTGATCCTCCTCTCCCACATGGGCCGGCCCCATGGCGAGTGGCAGCAGGAGATGTCCCTCTTCTCCGCCCGGGACCATTTGGAACGGCTCCTCGGCCGCCCGGTCCCCCTGACCCAGGACGTGTTGGGGCCGGACACCAAGGCCAAGTGCGCCGCCCTCCAACCCGGCGAGCTGCTGCTGGTGGAAAACCTGCGCTTCCGCATAGAGGAGGAGAAGAACGACCCAGACTTTGCCAAGGAGTTGGCCTCCCTGGCAGACATCTTCGTCTTTGACGCTTTCGGCGCCGCCCACCGGGCCCATGCCTCCACAGCAGGGGTGGCGGACCACCTGCCCTCTGTGGCCGGACTGCTGGTGGAAAAAGAACTGGCCTTTTTGGGCAAAGCCCTGGACGATCCCAAGCGGCCGCTGGTGGCCATCCTTGGGGGGGCCAAGGTGGCCGACAAGATCGGCGTAATCAACAGCCTTTTACATAAAGCGGATACCATCATCATCGGCGGCGGCATGTCCTACACCTTCCAGGTGGCCAAGGGCGGGCGCATCGGCGCCTCCCTGCTGGACGAGGACCACATTGTCTACGCCCGGGAAATGATCGCCAAGGCAGAGGAGCTAGGGGTGAAGCTGCTGCTCCCAGTGGACAACGTGGCCACCCCGGAGTTCTCCCCCGACGCCGAAGCCCAGGTGACCCCCTCCATGTCCATCCCTGTGGGGCTGATGGGCATGGATATTGGCCCCAAGACCGTGGAGCTCTTCACCCAGGCCATCCAAGGGGCGGCTACCGTGTTCTGGAACGGCCCCATGGGCGTGTTTGAGTTCCCCAGCTTCGCCGCCGGGACCAACGCCGTGGCCAAGGCCCTGGCCCAGCAGAAAGACGCCATCACCATTGTGGGCGGCGGTGACTCCGTCTCCGCCATTGAAAAGACCGGCTATGGTCAGAACATCTCCCATGTCTCCACCGGTGGCGGCGCCGCCCTGGAATTCCTGGAAGGGTTAGAATTGCCTGCCATTGCCTGCCTGGCCGACCGCGCGGAGACCTTATGAACAGAAAATATCGCAAGACAATCATCGCGGCCAACTGGAAAATGAATAAAACCGCCACAGAAACCAGAGACTTTGTGGAGCGCCTCCGGGAGGCGCTCCCCCGGAACCGCCGCTGCGGCATCGTGCTGTGTGTGCCCTATGTAGACATCGCCATCGCAGGGAAGCTCCTGCGGGAGAGCCGCATCTCTTTGGGGGCCCAAAACCTCCACTGGGAGGACCACGGCCCGTACACCGGAGAGGTCTCCGCCGCCATGCTGGCGGACCTGGATGTAAAGTACGTGATCATCGGCCATAGCGAGCGCCGCAGCCTCTTCTGCGAGAGCGACATGGTGGTGAACAAAAAGGTTCGCGCCGCCTTGGACGCCGGACTGCGCCCTATCCTCTGCGTGGGGGAGGACCTAGACCAGCGGCAGCTGGGGGTGGCCCTGGAGCTCATCGCCTACCAAATCAAGGTGGCCCTGTCCGGGGTCAGCGCCGAGGAGATGCGCCGGGTTATCATCGCCTATGAGCCCATCTGGGCCATCGGCACCGGCGTCAGCGCCACCCCGGAGCAGGCTGGTGAGGTCTGCGCCGCCATACGGGAGATCCTACACAAGCTCTATGACGCCCGGGTGGCCCGTTCCACTACCATCCAGTACGGCGGTTCCATGAACGAGAAGAATGCCCCCGCCCTCCTGGAACAAGAGGACGTGGACGGCGGGTTGATCGGCACCGCGTCCCTAGACCCGGAAAAGCTCCTGGCCATCATTCAGGCCGCCAGCCAGGACGAGCCAGAAGAATGCTGAACCAGCACCAATGGGGAGGAATCATCCCATGAAAGCACCGACGACATTGATCATTATGGATGGCTTTGCCCTGGGAGAAGATATCCCAGGCAACGCCGTCCACGCCGCCCACACTCCACAACTGGACTACCTGTTCTCCCAGTATGCCTTCTGCCAGTTGGATGCCTCCGGCCTGGACGTGGGACTGCCCCAGGGGCAGATGGGCAACAGCGAGGTGGGCCACACCAATATCGGCGCCGGGCGGGTGGTCATGCAGGACCTCCCCCGGATTAACCGCGCCATTGAGGACGGCTCCTTTCACGAAAACCCAGCGTTCCTGGCGGCTATGGACGCCTGTCGCGCCCAGCAGGGTGCCCTACACTTGATGGGCCTGCTCTCCGACGGAGGGGTCCACAGTCACATTGACCATCTTTTTGCCCTGATAGAGCTGGCCAGACAGCGCGGTCTGGAACAGCTCTATATTCACGCCTTCCTGGACGGCCGGGATGTCGCCCCCAGTTCCGGGGCAGGCTTCGTCCGCCAGCTTCAGGCAAGGCTTGACGTCTTAGGGGTGGGTAAAATCGCCCACGTTATGGGCCGTTACTACGCCATGGACCGGGACAGCCGCTGGGACCGCCTCCAGCGGGCCTACGATGCCCTGGTGACGGGGGATGCCCCCCACCAGGCCGACCCAGTGGCTGCAGTGGAGGCCTCTTATGAGAAGGGCATCACCGACGAGTTCATGGAACCGGTGGTGTGCTGTCCCGAGGGCTGCATTCAGGAAAATGACTCCGTGATTTTCTTCAACTTCCGCCCCGACCGGGCCAGGGAACTCACCCGGGCCCTCACCGACCCCAACTTTGACAAGCTCAAGGACCGGCGGTTCTTCCCCCTGCACTTCGTGTGCACCACCCAGTACGACGCCACCATCCCCAACGTCACCGTGGCCTTCCCCCACCAGTCCCTGGACAACTGCTTTGGGGCGTACCTCAGCTCCCTGGGCATGCGCCAGCTGCGCATTGCCGAAACGGAGAAATATGCCCATGTGACGTTCTTCTTCAACGGCGGCCGGGAAGAACCCTTCCCCGGGGAAGACCGGGTGCTCATCCCCTCCCCTAAGGTAAGCACCTATGACCAGAAGCCGGAGATGAGCGCCGGGGAGATCACCAAGGAGGCCGTCCGGCGCATCCGCAGCGGCCAGTATGACGTGGTGATCCTGAACTTTGCCAACTGTGACATGGTGGGCCATACCGGGGTTTACGATGCTGCGGTCCGGGCGGTGGAGACAGTGGACGCCTGCGTGGCCCAGGTGGTGAACGCCACCACCCAGATGGGCGGCGTGGCCCTGATCACCGCCGACCACGGGAACGCCGAGCGCATGCTAGACGAGGATGGGACCCCCTTCACCGCCCACACCACCAGCCCCGTCCCCTTCTGTATTGTGGGTACAGGCGTCCACCTGCGGGACGGACGGCTGGCCGACATCGCCCCCACCATGCTGGACCTTATGGGGCTCAACCAGCCGGAGGAAATGGACGGCAGCACACTAATTTTGATCAATCAATAAGCCGCCCCTGGCGGGCGGCAGAGTGCAAAGGAGCAGATAAATTATGAAGCAGATGATCGAGATCGTAGATGTTCTGGGCCGGGAAATCCTGGACTCACGAGGCAACCCCACCGTGGAGGTGGAGGTCTATTTGGACGACGGCACTGTAGGCCGGGCGGCGGTTCCCTCTGGGGCCTCCACTGGCGTGTATGAGGCCTGTGAGCTCCGAGACGGCGGGGAACGCTACCGGGGCAAGGGCGTGGAACAGGCCGTTGCCAACGTGAACACAGAGATTGCAGAGGCCCTCATCGGCCTGAACGTTCTGGATCAGACCTACATCGACCTGCTCCTCATCCAGCTCGACGGCACCCCCAGCAAGAGCCGCTTGGGGGCCAATGCCATCCTGGGGGCCTCCCTGGCCTGCGCCAAGGCCGCCAGTGAGAGCTTGTCCATCCCCCTGTACCACTACCTGGGGGGCGTCAACGCCAAGGCCCTGCCGGTGCCCATGATGAACATTCTCAACGGCGGAGCCCACGCCACCAATAACGTGGACATCCAGGAGTTCATGATTATGCCTGTGGGGGCCGGGAGCTTCCGGGCTGCCCTGCGGATGTGCGCAGAGGTGTTCCACGCCCTGAAGGGCGTCTTGGCAGAGAACGGCACCCCCGCCGCCGGGGTAGGTGACGAGGGGGGCTACGCCCCCAACCTCAAGCGGGACGAGGACGCCCTAAAAGCCATCGTGGCCGCCATTGAGGCCGCCGGATACAAGCCCTACGACGACTTCATGATCGCCATTGACGCCGCCAGCTCCGAGTGGTACAACGAGGAAACCGGCTGCTACGACCTCCCCAAGGCCAAGAAAACCATGACCCGGCAGCAGCTGGTGAACATGTGGAAGCGCTTTGCCGACAGCTACCCCATCCTCTCCCTAGAGGACGGCATGGGGGAGAACGACTGGGAGGGCTGGTCCCTGCTCACCAAGACCCTGGGCAGCCGCGTCCAGCTGGTGGGAGACGACCTCTTTGTCACCAACACCCAGCGCCTTCAGGAGGGCATCCAGAAGGGGGTGGCCAACGCCATCCTTATCAAGGTCAACCAGATCGGCACCCTCACTGAGACCTTGGACGCCATCCAAATGGCCAACCGGGCGGGCTACACCGCGGTGATCTCCCACCGCTCCGGCGAGACGGAAGACACCACCATTGCGGATCTGGCTGTGGCCCTCAACGCCGGGCAGATCAAGACCGGGGCCCCCAGCCGCACAGACCGGGTGGCCAAGTATAACCAGCTCCTGCGCATTGAGGAGGAGCTGGACGAGGCAGCCCGCTACCCTGGGCGGGAGGCTTTCTTCAACCTCCACTAAGGGCCACCGACTCCTTTTACAGACCAAGCGGACTGGGACTTCTCCTCCCAGTCCGCTTTTTGTCACTTTTGGAGAAATTCCCCCGCTTCCCTAGACTTTTCCACGAAACTATGCGATACTGTTGATATATTACGATAGAAAGAAGGGCTGTCAGCATGAAGGCACAGCGACGTATCCTCTCCTTGGCCCTGGTTCTGGCCATCCTCCTCGCCCTGCTGGCGGTCCCTATGGCAAGCGCCGCCGGGACCGCTACATACAACGGCGTCAGCTATTCCACCGATTACAAAACCTGGCGCCAGGGGAACCCCGCCTGGGGCGAGACCCCTCTAGGGGACCTGCACACCATGACCCGCTCCGGCTGCCTGGTCACCTCCATCGCCATCCTCATGTGCCACTCCGGGGCCTACGACCCCGCCGCACTGAACCCCGGCACCTTCCGGGACTGGCTGGACAGCAAGGGCTTCATCAGCCATAGCTCCACCTCCTCCAATGACGCGCTGCTGTCCTATGGCCCCATCTCTTCCAGCGTCTCCCCCCGCTTTTACTATGTCGGCCGGGAGTACTTCCCTGTAGATACCCCCCTGGAAGAGGTCTGCGCCAAGATCGATGAGCTCCGGGGCAAGGGGCTGTACCTTGTTGCCCGGGTGAACAACAGCGGACACTTCGTGGCCGTGGACGGCACCATCGAAAACAGCACCGACGCCACCATCTTTGACCCCGGCTACGCCTCCAAAACCCGCCTCTCCGCCTACAACGGCACCATTGGCGGCCTGCTCTACTTCCGGGCCAACACCACCGGGACAGACACCATCCTCCCCCAGATCACCGCCCCCTCCGCCCCCAAGCCTGGCCCCATCGCCAGCACCTACGGCGACGGAGACCGCCTCACCCTCACCTGGACCATCGGCAACCGGGCCACCCACCACAACCTCTACGTAGACCGGAAAAAACCAGACGGCACTTGGGAGGAAAACTATAAGGCCTACTTCTATGTGGTCTCCCCCTACGCCATCGAGGCCCTTCCCGCCGGGAGCTACCGCCTAAAACTTCAGGCAGCCAGCTCCACCACTACCCCCTGGACCTTCACCAACGCCGATTACCTGCCCTTTACTGTCCAGGCCAACTCCCTCACCATTACATACGACCCCGCTGGCGGCAAGGTCTCCCCCACCACCCAACTGGTGAAGCAGTCCGCCACCTACGACCTGCCCACCCCCACCAAGTCCGGCTCCGCATTCCTGGGCTGGTACTCTGACAGCGGGGAATTTGTCACCACAGGGGTGAACCATCTCTCCAACACAGGGCACACCCTCACAGCCCGCTGGACCACCTCTGGCGTGGGGTTCAGCAAGACAGGCAAGTACAACGGCAACTTTAAGGACGTGACCTCCAACGCCTGGTATCGGGGCAGTGTGGCCTCGGTCTATGAGTATGGCCTGATGAACGGCACCGAGGTGAACAAGTTCGGGCCGGATGGCAACGTCACCGCCGCCCAGACCATCACCATGGCTGCCCGGCTGCGGAAGCAATACCTCACAGGGAACGGCAGCTTCGCCGCCACGGACCCCTGGTACAAGGCGTACACCGACTACGCCCTCAGCCAAGGCATCCTCTCCTCCCTGCCCAAGGACCTGAACGCCCCCCTCACCCGCCAGGAGTTCGCCTCCATCCTGGGCAACGCCCTCCCCAGCGATACCCTGCCGGCGGTGAACAAGGTGGCGGACGGAGCGATCCCCGATGTTTACCGCTCTGACACCGCCATCTATCAGCTCTACCGGGCAGGGGTCTTTACCGGCAGCGATATGTCCGGAACCTTCCGCCCCAACGCCTCCATCTCCCGGGCAGAGGCAGCGGCAGTGCTGGTGCGGATGGTGGACCCCAACAGCAGGATGCGGATCGAATTAAACTAAGTTTTTACCAGCGAAAGGCCGATGCAAAGGACATCCTCTGCATCGGCCTTTTTGTTTTCATCCCGCGTTGCCTTTCCCAAAATACACGCTTATCTCTTCACCCGGAACGCCACCACCAGTCCCAAGATCAACACTGCCACCGACGCCCCCAGGAGAACCCAGGTGGTGGTGAATGCTGTGGGGGCCTCCTGCGTGGCTGGGCGTCCATCCCCGGGCATCCCCCAAGCCCCTGCCGCTCGATCTGGCTGATGCTCTGGCTCCTGGGCAGCCGGGGAACCAGCTTGGCCGCTGGCAGCGGGGGATTGTCCCGCAATTGGGGGCGATTCTCCCTCTGCGGTGGGCAGCGTTTCCTCAGCCGGGGTAGGCGCTCCATCCTCCGCGGGCAACGCTGCCTCAGATGAGCTGGGCTGCCCGTCGGTTGGACGGCCCCATCCCCCGCCAGGCCCACCGCCCATGCCGCCGGACATTGTGCCCATCGCGGCCAGGGACAGCTCCCCGGCAGAAACCAATGCTTCCGGTGCCTCCGCCTGGCCTTGGGTAGTGGCGGGGACAGTCCCCTCTAGCTGCCCCTGGATGCTCTGGGCCCGGAGGGTGCAGAAGTTCCGCAAGGCCTCCACCCCTGCCTCAAATTCCTCATCGGTGCAGAATTTTGTGGGGTCTCGCTCCACGTAAGGGGCAATGCGCTGGGCGGTTTCTTGGATCAAACTATCAATGTCCACAGCCTCTAGGAAGTCCGCGTACAGGGCGTGGTACTGCTGGGTATAGGCTGCATCCGAGAAGATCCACGCCTGCATGGGCCGGTCCTCCAACACCTCGTCTATGGGGTCATTGACCTGGGTGGTTGCTTCACCGCCAGTGAAGGTGCCAAAGGCCAGGTTGTAGTCCCAGGGAAGCATGGAGAGCTGGCCGTCCTTCTCATAGAGGTAGTAGTTGTGGACCATGCTGCCGGTGTAGCTGTCCCCGTTCACCACAAAATTGTGAACCACAAAGTAGCGCAGCACCCCCTCCACATCCACCACCTCTTCCAGCCGTTCCCCCTGGGACAGGCTCTTCAGAGCGGCAATCAGCCGGGCCTGGTCTGTCTGGCTTACATCGGTCTTGGCATTATCGAATAGGTTGGGGTAGCTATCGGGGTCGTCGTCGATGTATTGCAGCTTCACGTCATTGCTGCCGCCAAATCCGCCGCCAGGGCCCTCCTGGGGGAGCTGGGCAGGTGCGGCGTCATTGGCGGGGCGCTCCGGGGGCTGGGTGTTGTTGGGATCAACCCCCCCGGATTCTTGGTCAAAGGCCTGCATCCCCCGCCCCTGGCTGCCGTCCATGTCCATGCTGTCGGGCTTGTACAGTTCCCCGTAATCGTTGCCATAGTTGCGTTGGAGGAACCCCTCCTCTACCCCCTCCACCGCCAGGTACAAGCCCCAATCCTGGCCGTTGACGGTGATGTAGGCATAGCTGCACAGGGGCGCGGCCACGCCAAACTGGCCCATGAGCTGATAGGTGAGGAAGTCCTTCATATAGCTGTTGTCCTGGATGATGTTGTTCAGGCAGAGCTTATCCAGGCCGTAATAGTGCAGGCCACTGTCGTACTGGTCGAACTCCAACTTAAAGCTATAGCGCTGGCTGCCCATGGCGGAGACGTTGCGCAGAGAGGTATTCCCCTTGGCCCGAATGCCGATGTTGGCATAGGCCTCCCCGTCGATGACCACGGTGCAGGGATGGTAGGTCTCATCCTCACAGCTGGCAATGAAGTCCTCCCAGTCCTCCATTTGCAGGTCGATGGTATGGACTGTGGTGGTGTCGAACAGCCGCGCCTCATAGCCCATGGTCTTTCCACCGCCGGATGGCCCCTGCTGCTTCCCATACAGGAAGCCCAAAGCCAGGAGCAGGGCCAGGAGGGCGGCAATCAGGCAGAGCTTGTCGATGTGTTTGTTGGTCGCCATGGAACCACCTCCTTAGCCCAGGTAGTCGCCGTTGTAGCTCACCAGCACGGCGCTGCCCACCCCGGGGAATGCCGCCAGGTCGTTGATGAAATCTGTGTTATCGTCACGAAGGCGCAGCTCCAAATTCAGCTCCACCGACCCCTTCTGGGCGGACTTGCTCTTTACCACACAGCGGCGGGTGCGGGGGATTACATATGCCATGGCATCGGTCTCCGCCTCATGGTCCGCGCATTGCAGCACCAGGATGTAGGGATGGACATGGCTCTTCCGGTTCACAAACAGCAGCAGGATCACGCCGATGACCACGCTGCCTATCACCGCCAGGGGGATCATCCCCGCCGCCAGGACAATGCCCACGGCGATGGCCCAAAACAGAAAGGCAATGTCCAACGGCTCCTTGATGGCGGTACGGAAGCGGACGATGGACAGGGCACCCACCATGCCCAGGGACAGCACCACATTGCTGGTCACCGCCAGCATCACCACCGTGGTAATCATGGCCAGGGCCACCAGGGTTACCCCGAAGCCAGAGGAATACATCACCCCTTGCTCGGTCTTTTTATATACCAGGAGGATGAACAAGCCCAGCCCAAAGGCCAAAGCCAAGGCCAAACACATGTCCAGGAGGCTGACGTTGTTGATGTTCTCCAAAAAGCTGGATTTGAAAATATCATTGAAGTTCATAATAGGGGTCCTTTCTATCCATATATGCGGCACTGGGCGTATTTGGAAAATGCTGTGGTTCGCCTGCCCTCCAATTGGATGGCATCCCGGATGATGCCGGGGAGGAAGCTATCCCACTTCACTTCCAGGAGCACCGGGGCGTCCCCGGCAGGGATGGTCAGGCAGGGGGACAAAAAGCTGGTACAGCCCAGGCCAGTGCGGATGTCGTAGTCCAAGGTAAGGCGCACGTTCCCCGGCGGGTAGATGTAGGGCTCCCGGGTGTAGTCCACGATGGTCTTAGGCCGGAGCTGTTGGGTGTGCATCTTGTGGTATAGCTCCACCAGCAATGGGCGGCTGCTGTCCAGCATCCATCCCTGGGGCCCCCGGAGGATATCCTCCGCCTCCTCCGGGGTCAGCGGGGCGTGCTGCTTGTTGCCCAGCCCCCCCAGCTTGCTCTTCTTCTCCAAGTGGAGGGTGGACAGGTCCCCGTTGTAGAGGCGGATGCGGAACTTTTCCCGGCGGCTGATGCCGTCCAGCTTTTCCCGCAGGGCCTTGTCCGACGGAGTGTCGAAGTATAGGCTGCGGATGTGATAGCAGCCATCGGTGGCGTGGGGGTCCGGCTGGGCCACTGCCTGGAAGCGCTGGCGCAGGACCAACAAATCCTGATGGGACAGCAGATGTTTCCATTCATGTCGAAATTCCAAAGTTTCACCTCCTCTCCCCTTGGGGCTGGTTTCCAGAGCAAGGATACCTCCCTTCCCTGAAGCCATGCTGAAAAAACGCCGGGGAATCTGTGAACGCACTGTAAACAAGGAAACTTTCAGCTTCCTTTCAGCCTTCTCCTGTACTATGATAACAAGAAAGCAAAGGGGGCAAGGACCATGAAACTATTGCTCATCGAGGACGAAAAACTGTTGGCGGACTCCATCCAGGCCCTGCTGGAATCCAAGGGCTTCACTGTGGACTGTGTGTACGACGGGGAGGCCGGGGTGGACTACGCCACGCTGGGGGTATACGACCTGCTGATCCTGGACGTGATGCTCCCCAAACTAGACGGCTATCAGCTGGCCCGGTCCATCCGCGCCCAGCGCTGCGGCACCCCGATCCTGATGCTCACCGCCCGGGGGGCCTTGGAGGACCGGGTGGAGGGCTTGAACGCCGGGGCAGATTACTACCTGACCAAGCCCTTCGACAGCCGGGAGCTGTTGGCCTGTATCAACGCCCTCCTCCGCCGCCAGGGCGGTCAGGTGGACGAGCTGGTACTGGGCAACACCGCCTTGGAGCTGGGGAGCTGTATGCTGGTCTGCGGGACACAGCGGGTGCGGCTCTCCGCCAAGGAATTTGACGTCATGCGCTGTCTGCTTCAGGCGGGGGACAGCATCCTCCCCAAGGAAGTGATCCTCGCCAAGGTCTGGGGCTATGACTCCAACGCAGTGGAAAACCATGTGGAGGTCTACGTGGGCTTCCTGCGCAAGAAGCTCCAACGCATCGGCTCCAACCTACAAATCTCTGCCATCCGGCGGCTGGGCTATCATTTGGAGGTGAAGGAAGCTTGCTGAACCGACTGCGTCTGCGTTTCATCCTGGTAATTATGGGGTTGGTCACACTCATGCTCTGCTTGATCTTCGGCCTGGTGTACCATTTCACCCAGGAGAATTTGGAGGCGGAGAGCTTGAACATGATGCGCAGTGTGGCCGCCGCACCACCCCGCCCTGGACGGCCAGGGGATGCCACATCCCAGGTAAAGCTTCCCTACTTTACAGTCCAGTGGGGCCCCCAGGGGGAACTGTTGGCCGCAGGGAGCGGTTACTTTGACCTCTCCGACGAAGCGTTATTACAATCCCTGGTGGCGTCCGTGTTGGAACAGGATGCCCAGACGGGAATCCTAGCGTCCCATTCCCTACGCTTTTGCTGGGTGCCCAGCCCCATGGGGGATCGGCTGGTATTTGCCGACATCAGCAGTGAGCGCTCCACCCTTCATCATTTGGCCCGGAACTGCTTTTTCATCGGGGCACTATGCTTCCTGGGCTTTCTGGGGATCAGTGTGCTGCTGGCACGCTGGACCGTCAAGCCTGTGGAACGGGCCTGGCAGCAGCAGCGGCAATTTGTCGCGGATGCCTCCCACGAGCTGAAAACCCCCCTCACCGTTATCATGACCAACGCGGAGCTGTTACAGAACCCCGCCTACCCTGCCGCGGCCCAATCCTCCCGCAGCATCCTCACCATGGCCCAGCAGATGCGCAGCCTGGTAGAACGCCTTCTGGCCCTGGCCCAGGCAGACAGCGGGCAGAGCAAGGAAACCGTCCAGCCCCTGGATTTCAGCGCCCTGGTGGCCGACGCCCTGCTCCCCTTTGAGCCGGTGTTCTTTGAAAAGGGGCTGGCGCTCTCCTGGCAGCTCCAAGAGGGGATCACCATACACGGCAGTGCCCAACAGCTTCAGCAGGTCATAGACATCCTGCTGGACAACGCCCAGAAGTACGCCAGTGGGTCAGGCGAGGTCTGCGTCAGCTTGCAGCAGCTGGGACGGCATAGCTGTCTCCTGTCTGTGTCCAACCCCGGGGAGGATATCCCCGCCGGGGAGCTGAAGAACCTCTTCAAACGCTTCTACCGCCTGGACAAGGCCCGCCAGCGGGACGGCGGCTTTGGCCTGGGGCTGTCCATTGCAGAACAGGTGGTGCAAGCCCACCACGGGCGGATCTGGGCGGAGAGCCAGGCAGGGGTCATCCGCTTTTTTGTGGAGCTGCCAGGGCGGGTTTAGGGAAAAGAGAAACAGGCAGCAGGAAGCGTTGTGCTTCCTGCTGCCTGTTTACCATAGAAGAAAACCCTTGAAGCCAACGGCTTCAAGGGTTTTTGGTTGCGGAGACAGGACTTGAACCTGCGACCTCCGGGTTATGAGCCCGACGAGCTACCAACTGCTCTACTCCGCGATATGGTGCCGGAGACCGGGGTCGAACCGGCACGGGATCACTCCCATGGGATTTTAAGTCCCAGGCGTCTGCCAATTCCGCCACTCCGGCATTTCCACGGCTGCACTCCTCAGTGCTTGATTACTATACCACATCCACCTTCTCCTGTCAAGGGTTTTTTCAAAATTTTCCTCACAAAGTCAACCACAGACCAAACCATCCAGCACAGCCGCCGCCCATTCAGCATGGCTTTGCGCCCCCATGCCTGTGCTTTCCATGCGCCGCCTGGCGTTTCCCCGCCCCTGAAAGTTGAAAAAAACCAGCCGCACAGGCTGGTTTTTTTGTGGCATCATTGCTGGTCCACCGCGTCCTTCAGGGCTTTCCCCGGCTTGAACAGCGGCACAGTGGCAGCGGGGATGGGGACCTCCTCCCCAGTGCGGGGGTTGCGGCCGATGCGCTCTGCCCGTGTCTTGGTCTCAAAGGAGCCAAAGCCCACGATCTGCACCCGCTCCCCCTCGGCCATGGCCTGAGTGATCTGGTTAAAGGTGGCGTTGAGGGCAATCTCCACGGTCTTGCGGGGCAGGGTGGTCTCTTCGGCGATGCGCAGGATCAGTTCATTCTTATTCATGCTCGTGTTCCCTTTCTTTGTCGTCTTTGGTGTCGTTGGTTTCGCGGTCCTTCATCTGGTCCCAAAAGGCCATGAGCGCAGACACAGGGAATGCCCCCATAGGTTTCCCCTGGGCCGCGGCCGCCGCCTCCACCCCGGCAAACCGGCGAATGAATTTTTCGCAGGCTGCGTGCAGGGCCGTTTCGGCGTCTATCTGGAAAAACCGGGCCACCTTCACCGCTGCAAACAGCAGGTCTCCCAGTTCCTCTTCCACATTGCTCTCCTCCGCCACAGCGGACTGCAGCTCGTCCACTTCCTCTGTCAGCTTGTCCATGGCGGCCTGGACATTGGGCCACTCAAACCCCGCCTTGGCCGCCTTAATCTGGAGCTTCTCCGCCCGCCACAAAGCCGGCAGGCTCCGGGCCACGCCGTCCAGGACAGCCGCCTGGGTCTGCTGGCCCTTCTCCCGGCGCTTGAGCTCCTCCCAGTCCAGGGGGTCCTCCTCCGGGGCAAACACATGGGGGTGGCGGTAGATGAGCTTTTTGCAGACACCGTCGGCCACATCGTCCAGGTCAAAGTGCCCTGCATCCGCCTCAATGGAGCTGTGAAAGAGGACTTGCAGCAGCACATCCCCCAGCTCCTCCTTCAGGTGGTCCGGGTCCTTCTGGTCGATGGCCTCCGCCACCTCATAGGCCTCCTCGATAAAATTCCGGCGGATGCTCTCATGGGTCTGCGCCTGGTCCCAGGGACAGCCCCCCGGGGCCCGGAGGATTGCCACGATATCCCGCAAATCCTCCACCCCGTACCGGTCTTTGGTTTCAAAATCTATCATAATCTATCATAGCTTTCCCGTTCTCACAAGCCCTTATGGGCTTTCTTCACAATTTCTTCACGAACTCGCCCCATCTCCCAGGGGTTTTCGGTGAAAATGAAGCAAATATCGCGTTTTCATCACTTCACCCGCAAGATTCTCGCAATCTTATCCCCCTTGGGCATCAGGGACAGGTCATCTCTGGACACCATCTGCAAGCCCACCACCAGCAGCAGATACACCACTCCAGCGGTACAGATGGACCCCGCCACCGCCAGCAGGTTGCCGAAGTGCCCCACCAAGTAGCCATAGCTGGCCCAGGCATACACCCCCATCACCACAGAGGCCAAAGCAGTCTTGCCAAACACCCGCCAGTATTTGGGCGGATGGGGGGTGACCAGCTTGATGGCCAACAGCTCCATCCCCGCCACCATCATGAAGCACACCAAGGTCCCCACCGGGGCGCCCTTAATGCCGACCTCTGGCTGCTGCACCAGAAAGAAGTTCACTGCCAGCTTCGCCGCGCTGCCGATGGCAATGAATAAAATGGGCAGGGAGGCGTGGCCGTTGGCTTGAAGGATGGCGTTACACAGCAGCATGACGCAAACAAACATCGAGGCAATGCCCAGCACCAGCATACTCTGGCTGGCCACCTCCTGGTTGGTTTCCGGGAAGAGCAGTTGGATGATGGGGGCGCTCAGCACCGTCAGGCCCACCCCCGCCGGCAGGGCCAGCAGCCCCCCCACCCGCAGGGCAGATTCCGCGATTTTCCCCGCCTCCCGCCTCCGCTTCTGGGTGAGGGCAGCGGAGATGGCCGGGACGATACAGGCGGTGAAGGAGACCATGAAGGCCGAGGGCAGGTTGTAAATGGTCACCGCTTTCTGGTAACTGCCATAGAGGGCCACCGCCATGTCCCGGTCATAGCCCAGGGCGCTCTGCAGCAACCCCTGGACCTGGACGGTATCCAGATAGGTGGTGATGGGCACCACCGAGGCGCTGATGGTGATGGGGATGGCGATGGAGAGCAGGTTAATCAGAATGAACCCCGCCCCATCGGGAAGGTCCCGACTGGGGGGCAGCTGCCGCCTGCCCCTGTGGTGCTGGACCATCAAGTATATCAGTCCCAAAAAACCGCCGCAGGTGACGCCGGTGATGGCCCCAGCGGCGGTGATCTCCATACCGAAGCCCTGGCGGGTGAGGTACCAGGCCAAGGCCAGGCCGATGCCCAGCTTAGAAACAGCCTCAATGACCTGGGACACCGCCGTGGGCACCATGTTGGAGTGCCCCTGGGCATAGCCCCGGTAGGCGGACATGGCACACAAAAACAGCGCAGACAGGGCCATCACCCGAATGGCCGGAGCCGCCAGGCTGTCGTTCTGAAATACCGCCAGGGGCTCGGCGAAGAAGAACATCACCAGGGTGCTCACGGTGCCCAGGAGCACGAAGGTGGTCAGGGCTACCCGGAACACCCGGTCCACCTGCCGCTGCCGCCCCAGGCTGTTGGCCTCGGAGATGGTTTTAGAGATGGCCACCGGCAGCCCCGCCGTGGACACCATCATCAGCAGGTTGAACACGGCGTAGGCATTGTTGAAGTGCCCAAAACCCGCGTCCCCCAAAATCCGGCCTAGGGGGATCTTATAGAGGGCGCCGATGATCTTCACCAGGATGATGCTTACCGCCAGGATCGCCGCACCGCCGAAGAAGGTGTTGCTTTTCTGCGTTGTTTTCAAGGGTCTGTTCCTCCCGTCTGGGGGTTGGAGCTTAGCCAAACATCAGGGGTCGTGCGTAGCGCTCCACCTCGTCCAGGATAGCTTCCATGTCCAGAGTCAGGAAGTCTCCGTCTTTGTATATGAGCTTGCCCCGGGCAATATTCATCACCACGTCGCTGCCCCGGGCACTGTAGGCCAGGTGATCCACCACGCTGTGGCAGGGGGACAGGTGGGGGCGGTCGAAGTCCACCAGGATCAGGTCCGCCTGGTAGCCTGGGGCGATTACCCCGCTTTTGCGTCCCAGGGCCCGGGCCCCGTCCACCGTGGCCATCCGCAGCACATCCAGGGGCAGCAGGGCCAGGGGATCGTGGGTAACACCGTTGTGGAGCACTGCCGCAAACTTCATCTCCTCAAACATGTCCGTGTTGTTGTTGGAGGACACCCCGTCGGTGCCCAGGGCCACATTCACCCCCGCCTTCTTCATGGCGGGAATCCACGCCACCCCGGAACCCAGCTTCAAATTGGACACCGGGTTGTGGACACAGGAGATGCCCTTCCGGGCCATGAGCTCCCAATCCCTCTCATCGGTCCACACGCAGTGGGCAGCCAGGGCCCGGTTCTCCCAGACCCCGTAGCGGTCTAGGACCTGAATGGGGGTGGCCCCCCCATGGCGGCCCTTGCACTCCTCATGCTCCCGTTGGGTCTCGGAAATATGGACGTGCATCCCCAGCTTGTGGGCCTGGGCATACTCCGCCATCCATTGCCACAGGGGATGGTTGGAGGTATACTCCCCGTGTATGGAGGCATCCACCAAAATCTGCCCATTCCCCGCCCCGTGCCAATCCTCGGTGAGCTGGCGCTGGTTCTGGCAGTCGTGACAGCTCTGAGGGCTAAAGTCCTCCGGGGCGCCGAAATACACCCCGCCGCAGGAGAGGTTGGCGCTGATGCCTGCCTCTAGGACCGTCCTGGCAATGGCCGGGGTGTGCATATACATATCCGCGATGGTGGTAGTTCCGGAAGCAATCATCTCCGCCAGCCCCAACGCAGCCCCAGCCGCCACTGCCCGGTCATCCAGCTTGGCCTCTGCGGGGAAAATCCACTGGTTCAGCCAGGTCTGCAAGTCGCAGCCTCCGCCGTACCCCCGCAGCAGGGTCATGGGCACGTGGGTGTGGGCGTTCACCAGCCCGGGCAGCAAGACATTGCCGTTGCAGTCGATCTCCTGGTCAAAGCTGCCCACCGGCCGGGTGGTCCCCACAGACTGGATGCTCTCCCCCTGGATGGCCACAAAGGCATTGTCCATCACAGTATCCGAGCCATCCATCAACAGGGCCCGGCAATTTTTCAACAATAGGCTTCCCATCATACCACCTCCTTATAGCTGCTCCAAGCAGGCCAGGAGCAGGGCGGAGAAGCGGTCCCTGGCTGCCGCCGCGGCCTCCAAGACCTCCTCCTCGCTGAGGGGCTGGGGCAAGACTCCTGCGGCCATGTTAGACACCAGGGTAAAGCCTAGCACCTCCATACCGCAGTGGGCAGCGGTGATGACCTCCGGGGCGGTGGACATCCCCACAGCATCCGCCCCCAGGAGTCGGGCCATGCGGATTTCCGCCGGGGTTTCATACTGGGGGCCTGGGAAGTACATATAGACCCCCTCTTTCAAGTCCATGTCCAGTTTCCTGGCCTGTTGCCGGGCCAGGTCCTGGAGGGCAGGGGTGTAGAGGTAGCTGGAATCCGGGAAACGCACCCCAAATTCCGGGATATTCTCTCCCCGGAGGGGGGACTCCATAAAAATCTTGATCTGGTCGGTGATGAGCATCAGGTCCCCGGCCTTAAATTTCCAGTTCACGCCTCCGGCGGCGTTGGTGACGAAAAGGGTGTCACAGCCCAGCAGCCGCAGCACCCGCACGGCGTAGCTGACCTCTTGGTAGGAATAGCCCTCATAGTGGTGCATCCGCCCCTGCATCACCGCCACGGGCTTTCCCGCCAGCTTGCCAAAGACCAGCTGGCCCTTGTGGCCGGGGGCGGTGGAGTGCTTGAAGTTGGGGATGTCGCCATAGGGCACGACGATGGCTTCCTCCACCTCGTCCCCCAAATAGCCCAGGCCAGAGCCCAGGACCATGGCCACCTTGGGCTGGAAGCCCTTGAGTTTTTCCCGGAGATAGGCCGCACTGGCCTGGTAGTCGGCGTAGGTAAAGTTCATAGATAGACCTCCCCATTCATCAGCCCCGGACAAGAGCGCCGGGGAAATTTTTTCATAATACCGCAATATCTTACACCTATTTGAAACAAAAAGCAATCATTTCTCCCTTCCCCTTTCAAAAAGGAAAAACCTGGGGAATATTGCACCAATTTCGGCCCTTTGATTTGTGAATTTTAGCGTGTTTCAGGGGCGTTGGCCGATCATTTACCCCCCTACCATTGATCGTTCTCCCCAAAATGCAAAAGCCGCGCACCCTGCCGGGTGCGCCGCCTTGCAAAAAAGAGCGTCAATCGCTGTATTTCTCCAAAAATTGTTTGGTGCGAGCCTGCTGGGGGTTCCCAAAGACTTCGCTGGGGGGACCCTCCTCCACCACCACGCCGCCGTCCATAAAGATTACCCGGTCAGACACCGCGTTGGCAAAGGCCATCTCATGGGTGACGATCACCATGGTCATCTTCTCCTCTGCCAGGGCCCGGATCACCTTCAGAACCTCCTGGGTCAGCTCCGGGTCCAGGGCCGAGGTGGGTTCGTCAAAGAAGAGGATTTTGGGGTTCATGGCCAAGGCCCGGACGATGGACACCCGCTGCTGCTGGCCGCCTGAGAGCTGGTAGGGATAATTCTTGGCCTTGTCTGCCAAGCCCATCTTCCCCAACAGCTCCATGGCCTCCGCCTCCACCGCTTTCCGCTCCCGCTTCTGGACGTTCAGGGGGGCGTCAATGACATTGCGCAGGACGGAGAAGTGGGGGAAAAGATTGAAGTTCTGAAACACCAGGCCGAAGTTGTTCCGCAGCTTTTTCAGCTCCCCAGTGGAGACATATTCTGCCCGTCCCCCTGCCGTCTTGGTCTCTGCCGCATACTGTCCCACATAGGCAATGGACCCGGCGTCAATGGTCTCCAAAAACGTGGCGCAACGCAGCAGGGTGGATTTCCCCGAGCCGGAGGGGCCGATAATGGACACCACTTCCCCCTCTTCCACGAAAAGGTTGATATCCTTTAACACCTGCAAGTCCCCAAAGGACTTTTCGATGTTTTTCATTTCCAATAGCTTCACAGTGCTCCCCCTCCTTTAGCGGTAATAGGCCAGGCGTTTCTCCACCCGCTCCATGAGAATGGCCACCACCAGATTGAACACGTAGTAGAACACCCCAGCCGCCAGCAGCGCCAGCAGCCCTGGTGAATTGGGGGCAACACAGATCTGCTTGGCCGCTGTAAACATCTCCACCACGCCGATGGCATAGGCCAGGGAGGTGTCCTTCACCAGGATGATGATCTCATTGGTCACTGCGGGCAGGATGCTTTTGATCACCTGGGGGAGGATGATGGTCAGGAAGGTACGGGTCTTGGAATAGCCCAAAACCTCCGCCGCCTCATACTGCCCCAGGGGCATGGACAGAATCCCGCCCCGGTAAATCTCGGCAAAGTAAGCGGCATAGTTCAGCACAAAGGCCACCACCGTGGCAGTCATCCGCCAATTCCTAGGCAGGGACATGCCAAAGAGCAAGCTGGGCCCAAAATAAATGGCAATGAGCTGGAGCATCAATGGCGTGCCCCGCATAATGGAGATATACGCCTGCACCAGCCACTTTAAGGGTGCGAATTTTGACATCCGACCCAGGGCCACCAGCAGCCCCAGGGGCAAGGAAAACACCAGGGTCAGAAAGAAGATCACCAAGGTCAGGCCGAAGCCCTCGCTCAAGGTCAAAAGCATGGTTTGTATGCTCATCCTGTTACCACCTCTTGGCAAGCAACAGCCTTGCCGTTTTTCCCGGCAAGGCTGTTGCCATAAACTTGTTGTAAACGGTCTGTATGGGGATTACCCCTCGATCATGCACAGGCTCTCCAGAACCAGGCCCTTGTCCACATACTTCTTGGCAATCTCCAACATGGTGCCGTCGTCAGCCATTTCCTTCAGGGTCTTGTTCACAGCGTCCCGCAGCTCTGTGTTGCCCTTCAGGAAGCCCACAGCATACTGTTCCTTGGCGATGGGCTCTTCCAGCATCACGTAGTTGCCCTCGTTGGCACCCATCTGGTAGGTTGCCACCCCCAGGTCGGCGGCAATTGCGTCCACGCTGCCCTGGGCCAGCTCCATGAAGCCCATGTTGTAGTCCGCCAGCTCAATCACCTTGCCCAGGGAATCCTTAAATTCCGTATTCTTATTGATGGCATCGGTGGCGGAGGAACCGGTCTGGGACATGAGAGTCTTGCCTGCCAGGTCTGCCAGGGAAGTAATGCCGGAGTCAGCCTTCACCACCACGACGATGGAGTTGTCCACGTAGGGGTCGGACCAGGTGTACTGATCCTCGCGGCCATTGAAGGTAAAGCCGTTCCAGATGCAGTTGATGGTGCCGGCTTTCAGCTCAGCATCCTTGCTGTTCCAGTCTATGGCGCTCTCCTCATACTCCCAGCCCAGACGGTCACAGACTTCCTTGGCCATCGCCAGGTCGAAGCCGTCATAGCTGCCGTCCTCGGCCATGAAGCCGAAGGGGGGGAACTCTGCGTCGAAGCCGACGATGAGCTTGCCTGCCTCGCTCCCTGTGGTTTTGCTATCGTTCTCCGGGGGGGTGCCTTCCTCGGGGTCGCTACTGCCGCAGGCGCACAGCAGGGTGAGGCACAGGGTGGCCGCCAACAGCATTGCAAGTAACTTTTTCATATTCAACTCTCCAATCTCGCTTTGATATCATTTAGCACTCTATCGTGGTAAAGCACTAACATGATACCACATTAGTCCAAAATTGCAAGGCCTTCGGTGGATTTTTTTCCAAAGCCCCTTTTTTTCATCAAAATGACGAAAAAACCGCGGCATTCCGAGATCATCGGAACACCGCGGGGGTTGGTTGATCTGCTTTAATATCTCGTCTCCCTGGGTGGACGGAAGGCATCCCCGTCCTCAGCCAGGCGGTTCAGCACCGCCGAGAGGTTCATGCTGGTGCCGCCGCCCTCCAACAGCACCCGCCCGGCGGAGCTCCGGCCGGAGCCGTAGTCCACCACGTTGTCATAGAGGGTGGCCGCCTTGGTGTTGCCGGACAGGATCAAGCCCGGCGACCAGCAGAGGTAGCCCGCCTGGGTGAACGCCTGGTCACTGCTCAAAACGAACCAAGTCTCCTGGCGCAGGATGCGGGCCAGTTGGCCGCTGCCTTCGGCCACGCTGTTTAGCTGGTCCTGGGCCGTCTCCCCCTGGGGGATGAGACCCACTTTATGGCCCCGGGCCACCGCCTGGCGGAGCTGAGCTGTGTTTTCCGCCAACGTGTTCGCCGGGAAAAAGACCACCGCGGAGGCATTCACCCCAGCCAGGGCGTTCAGTGTTCCCGTCAGGTCCACCCCTGAGGGGGCCCGCACCCCCAGGTACAGGGAAAAGCTGGGCACCGGCTCCCCCCGTTCTGGAATCACCGGTTCCTCCGGGACCGCAGGCTGCTGGAGCGGCGGCGCCGTACCGGGGTTGGTTGTGGGGGGATTGCTGCTGCTGTTGTTGCCAGCGCCACTCCTGTTGCGCATAAGGGAAGCCGTCGAGCTGAGGAAGAGGGATTCGCTCAGAACCGCGTTGCTGTCCTTGATCCGCAGGAGGGGGCCATACTCCGTGCTATGGAAGGAGTAGGTCAAGCCGAAATACTGGCAGATGGCATAGGCCGGGGCGTAATAGGTACCGTTCCTGCGCACTGTGCTGGAGGGCACCGGGGAGGTTCCCGAATCCGAGGTAGCAGTGCCGTTGACCAGGTCGAAGGTCAAGGTCCGCCCAGAGAGGTTGTAAAAGACCAGGCTCTGGTCGTTGTCTGTCAGGCCGCAATAGACCCCCAGGTTCACCCCTGTCACCCGGCTGTTGAACACCCCCATGGGCACATAGACCCAACCGTTATACTGGATGGGTGTGATCTGGGTGGAGCCTACTGGCAGGGTATCGTTGATCCCCAGGAAGAAGGTCTCCGTCGCGGCGGCGGGGACTATCATCAAAGACAGCACCAGCGCCAGGGCGCAGACCAGGGTAAGGAGCCTTTTTTTCATAGACCTCTCCCCTTTCATTGGTTTTCCGCCGCTACCGGCGGTATCTCTCCCTATTCTAACACAAAATGGCAGCGCTTTCTATAGGAAAAAATCCCTTTTCTCCATCACGGCTGGCGCAATATTTTCTCCATCGGTTTCCCCTTCGCCAGTTCGTCCACCAGCCGTGGATATAGCTTTGTAAGCTTCATGGCGAATACTTTGTTTGCTTCCATAAACCTATCCTTCTTATCGTTGGGTGAAACCGTGGGGAGACTTTTACAAGCCTCCCCACAGTATCATGGTGCTATTTTATTGCCTCACTTGTTTGCCAGATACTGGTCAATGCTCACGGCCGCCCGCTTCCCAGCGCCCATGGCTTTTACCACAGTGGCAGGGCCGGTGACTGCGTCGCCGCCGGCGAACACGCCGGGACGGCTGGTGCTGCAATCCTCCTGGGTTGCAATGCCGCCCCACTGGTCCTTGTCGATGCCAGTGGTAGTGTCCACCACGTCCTCACTGTAGGAGGTACCGGTGGCGATCACCAGATTATCGCAGGGCACGTCGAAGAACTCCCCGGTACCCACAGGACGGCGGCGGCCGGAGGCGTCGGGCTCGCCCAGCGCCATCTTCTCACACTTCACGCCGGTGAGAACCCCGTTCTCCCCATAGCAGGCCACGGGGTTGGTGAGCTCCCGGATTTCGATGCCCTCCTCCTGGGTGTGGGCAATCTCGTCCCGACGGGCGGGAGCCTCAGCCAGGGTGCGGCGGTAGACCATCATGGTCTCCGCCCCCAGGCGCAGGGCACAGCGGACGGCATCCACCGCCACGTTGCCGCCGCCTACCACCAGCACACGCTTGGCGTCGCTGATGTTCTTGGGCAGGGCCGCCCGGTTCAGGTTCACCTGGGTCAGGTAGTCGTTGGCGGACCAGACCCCTTCCAGGCTGGTGTCCAGTCCGGCGGGCACCTGGGGCACGTCGGCGCCGTTGCCAATGAACACCGCCTCATAGCCGGCCTTCATCAGCTCGTCAACGGACTTATTTTTATCCACAGGGGTACTGGTGACAATCTCCACCCCCTGGGCCTTCAGCTTTTCCAGCTCCCGCTCCACCACGTCGTTGGGCAGGACAAACTGGGGGATACCATACGTAAGGATACCTCCGGCAAAGCTGAGCTTCTCAAACACGGTGACGCTGTAGCCCAAGGCTGCCAGGTCGCCAGCGCAGGCAATGCCCGCAGGGCCGGAACCGATCACGGCCACCTTCTTGCCCTTGGGCTCCACCGCTGGGGCGGCGGCGGCGTGGCGGGCGGCGTACCAGTCGGCCACGAAGCGCTCCAAACGGCCGATCCCCACGGCCTCGCCCCGAACAGCCTGGGCGCAATTCTTCTCGCACTGCTCCTCCTGGGGGCAGACCCGGCCACAGACGGCGGGCAGAGAGCTCTGGCCCATGATGACCTCATAGGCCCCTTCAAAATCCCCCTCGGACACCCGCTCAATGAACGCGGGAATGTGCTGGCCGATGGGACAGCCAGTGGTGCAGGGCTTCTTGCGGCATTTCAGGCAGCGCATGGCCTCCCGGATGGCGTCCATCTCCGTGTACCCCAGGTCCACCTCGTCGAAGTTGGTGCAGCGGCGCTTGATGTCCTGCTGGGGCATGGGGGTGCGTTCTCTCACATTGTTGATCATTTCGCCTCTCCCTCCTTCGGTTCCAGACTATCCCGGCGGCTCAGGAGGCTGTCATAGCGGCCCAGAGCTGCCTTCTCCGACGCGGCATAGAGCTCCGCGGCGCGTTCGGGATTCTTCATACTCAGGGAAGCATAGCGCACCTCGCCCTTCAGGAAGGCGTCATAGGGTTCGTTGGGCTTGGCGCTGTCGATCTGCAGGGGGTTCTTCCCCTGGTCCACCAGCCGCGGGTCAAAGCGCAGCAGGTTCCAATAGCCTGCCCGGACGGCTTTCTTCATCTCCAACATGGAGCGGTTCATGCCGGCCTTGAGGCCGTGGTTGATGCAGGGGGCGTAAGCGATGATAAGGGACGGGCCGTCATAGCTCTCCGCCTCCTTGATGGCCCGAAGGGTCTGGGCAGGGTTGGCACCCATGGCCACCTGGGCTACATACACGTGGCCATAGGACATGGCGATCTGTGCCAGGTCCTTCTTGCCGGTGATCTTGCCGCCGTCGGCGAAGCGAGCCACCGCACCAGTAGGCGTGGCCTTGGAGGACTGGCCGCCGGTGTTGGAATAGACCTCGGTGTCAAAGACCAGGACGTTGAAGTTCTCCCGGGAAGCCAGGATGTGATCCAGGCCACCGTAGCCAATGTCGTAGGCCCAGCCGTCGCCGCCGAAGAGCCACATGGAGGGGCGGGGCAGCAGGTCAGTGTTGGCCAGGACGAACTTGGCGTCCGGGTCCTCGGGATAGAGCTTGCACAGGGCCACCAGGGCGTCGCCCAGGCCGGCGGCGTCGGGGGTGTTCCGCTTTTCCACCCAGGTCCTGGCCGTGCGGCCGAAGTTGGGTTTCTTGGCCATGCGGCGGATCACCACAGCCAGGGCATCCCGGCGGGTACGCATACTCACAGCCATGCCATAGCCGAACTCTGCGTTGTCCTCAAAGAGGGAGTTGGCCCAGGCGGGACCCTTCCCGTTCTCGTCGATCACATAGGGCATGCTGGGCACGGATGCACCCCAGATAGAGGAGCAGCCGGTGGCGTTGGCGATGATGGCGTGGTCCCCAAAGAGCTGGGTGACCATCTTGGCATAGGGGGTCTCGCCGCAGCCGGGGCAGGCCCCGGAGTATTCCAGATAGGGCCGCAGGAGCTGGGAGGTGCGGACATTCTCGCCGGACCCCTCCTGAATGCCCTTCTCCTTGGCATATTCAAAGTCCGCCTGATCCTGGGCCATGCGCCCTGCGGAGGCTTCCATGGTGAGGGCCTTGTTCCGGGCGGGGCACATCTCGGCGCAGGAGCCGCAGCCGGTGCAGTCCTGGGCGGAAACCGCCATGATGAAGCGCTTGCCCGGTACCGCCTTGCTGGGGGCGGTGTTCAGGTCCTGGGCGTCCTCCTCCTTCAGCACGAAGGGCCGGACACAGGCGTGGGGACACACAGCGGCGCACCAGTTACACTGGGTGCAGTTTTCCGGGTGCCACACGGGGATATCCACCGCGATGCCCCGCTTTTCAAAGGCGGAGGTGCCAGAGGGCACTTTGCCGGTGATGTACGGCGTAAAGGCCGACACTGGCAGGGAATCGCCCTTCAGGTCGTTGGTGGGGATGAGGATATTTTGGACATAGTCTGCCTGCTCCTGGTTGACGGCCTTGAGGGGAGCGGTCTCCTTGGGGGCGTCCACCGCGTCCGCCCAGCTGGCGGGGACGGGAACCTCCTTGGCGGCCTCCTGTCCGGCATGGACGGCAGCCATGTTCATGTCTACAATCTTCTGGCCCTTGGCGGCATAGTCCTTGACGATGCCCCGGCGCATGTACTCAATGGCCTCTTCCGCCGGGATCAGGCCAGCCAGCTTGAAGTAAGCGGACTGAAGGATGGTGTTGATGCGGCCTTTCAAGCCGATCTCACGGGCCAGCTTCACCGCGTCGCAGGTGTAGAGCTTGATATTCTTTTTGGCCAGCTGCTGCTTCACGTCGGCGGGCAGGTGCTTCTCCAGCTCCTCCCCCTCCCAGCTGCAGTTCAGTAGGAACACGCCGCCGGGCTTGATATCCTTCACCATATCGTATTTGTCGATATAGGTGGGGTTGCCGCAGATCACGCAGTCCGCCGCACCCACATAGTAGGCGGAGCGGATGGGCTTGTCGCCAAAGCGCAGGTGGCTGATGGTCAGGCCGCCGGACTTTTTGGAGTCGTATTGGAAATAGGCCTGAACGTATTTGTCCGTATGGTCGCCGATGATCTTGGAGGTGTTCTTGGAGGCACCCACCAGACCATCGGAGCCGATGCCCCAGATCTTCACGGAGGCCTGGGTGGGATCATCCGGCATAACAAAGGCGCAGGGTTCCACGGAGAGGTGGGTCACGTCGTCGTGGATACTGGCGGTGAAGTGGTTGTGGCCACCCTTGGCCAGGTGCTGGAACACGGAGTACATATCGGCGGGGGTGGTGTCCTTGGAGGACAGGCCATAGCGGCCGCCGATCACCCGGATGTCGCTGCGGCCGGCGTCGCTGAGGACAGCCGCCACGTCCAGATACAGAGGCTCACCGAAAGCGCCGGGCTCCTTGGTACGGTCCAGCACGGCGATGCGCTCCACGCTCTTGGGCAGCTCCGCCAGGAAGTGCTGGGCGGAGAAGGGCCGGAAGAGGTGGACCTCTAGTACGCCCACCTTCTTGCCCTGGGCGGTCATCACGTCCACGACCTCCTCCAAGGTGCCGCAGACGGAGCCCATGGCGATGATTACGTCGGTGGCATCGGGCGCGCCGTAGTAGTTGAAGGGCTTATAGTGGGTGCCCAGCTTCTCGTTGACCTTATCCATGCTCTCCACCACGACGCCCACCAGGTCATTGTACATGGTGTTGGAGGCCTCACGGTGCTGGAAGAAGGTCTCCGGCGGCTCGTTGGAGCCCCGGTGATAGGGGTGGGCGGGGAGGTTGGCATGGGCGTGGAAGCGCTCCAAGGCCTCCCAGTCCAGCATATCCTTAAAGTCCGCATAGCTCCAAGTGCGCACCTTCTGGATCTCATGGGAGGTGCGGAAGCCGTCGAAGAAGTGGATGAAGCCCATGCTGGACTTGATGGCCGCCAGGTGGGCCACCGGGGCCAGGTCCATGACCTCCTGGGGGCTGTTGGACACCAGCATGGCCATACCGGTCCCCCGGCAGGCCATCACGTCCTGGTGGTCGCCAAAGATAGACAGGGCGTGGGTGGTCAGGGTACGGGCTGCCACGTGGAACACCCCGGGCAGGCCCTCACCGGCGATTTTATAGAGGTTGGGGATCATCAGGAGCAGGCCCTGGGAGGCGGTGAAGGTGGTGGTCAGGGCACCGGTGGACAGGGAGCCATGGACCGCACCCGCAGCGCCGCCCTCGGACTCCATCTCCACGATGTTCACCCGGTTGCCAAAGATATTCCGGCGGTCCTGGTTGGCCCACTCGTCCACGTCCTCCGCCATGGGGGAGGAGGGGGTGATGGGGTAGATGGCCGCCACTTCTGTAAAGGCGTAGGCCACATGGCCGGCGGCCATGTTGGCATCCATACTCTTGAAGGGTCTTGTGTCTTTCATCGCACCGCACCTCCTGTCTGTGCCGCCAGGGCACGGATCTGAACATAAGTATACTCCGGCAGCGTCCGCCCGGTGATGACGTTGTTGGGGCAGACATAGGAGCAGATATTGCAGTCCTCGCAGCGCTCCGGCTGGATCACTGCCCGGCCGTCCTCCAGATGGATCAGGCCGTCGGGGCAGTTGGCCGCGCAGTCGCCACAGCCAATGCAGCTCACCCAGCACAGCTTCTTTCTGGTCTCCGGGTCGTCCTTGGAGGCGCAGGGCACCAGCTTTGCCCCCTTATAGGGCACAATCACCGGCAGCTCCTGGGGACATACGTGGACGCAGGCGGTGCAGCCCACGCACTTGTCCGGGTCCACCTTGGCGGTACCCTGGACCAGGCTGATGGCGTCGAAGCGGCAGGCCTGGGCGCAGTCGCCAAAGCCGGCGCAGCCGTAGGAGCAGTGGCCGTCCAGGTCCAGCTTGCTGGCCTCCCGGCAGTTGGTGGCCCCGGCGGCAGCGTAGACCTCATGGTTGTGCCAGCCGCCCCGGCAGCGCACAAAGGCGGTGGT
>NZ_JBQILM010000014.1:3182-46976 GCF_056797215.1 Evtepia sp. | reverse complement strand
AACATCACCAGCCCATAGCCCATGTCCGCGAACATGAAGCCGTAGAACAGGGCGAAGAAGGGGAAAATCAGGGGGTTGGGGTCAATGCCCCCGTAGGCGGGGAGGGAGTACATCTCCGTAACCATGTTCATGGAGGCGATGAGCCGGTTGTTGCGCAGCAGCACCGGGGGCACCTCCCCCTCCGGGGGATTGGTGAGCTCCCAGGCACAGCCCTGCTCCTCCAAAATCGCCAGCACCCGCATCCGCTCCCGGGAGGGCACCCAGCCTTGGAGGAACACCACCGTACCGTCAGTGAGCAGCCGCTCCGTGGCGGCGGCCTTGGCCAGCTCCCCGTTGAGCCGGTCGGCGCACAGGCGCAGGCTCCACCCGGCGCTGCCCATCTTCCCCAGGCTTTCTTTCAATTCCTGCTGCTCCGCTTCCAGGGCGGAGAGCTGGGCGTCAATACGGGCGATGTTCTCCCCTGCCGTGCCGGTGAACTCCTTGAAGCTGTGGAGGCTGAAGCCGTGGCGGCGCAGGGCGGCCACCGCCGCCTCCCCCTCCTCCTTGTGGCACAGCAGGAGCAGGTAGTGCAGCTCCTTGTCTGTGGAAACTTCTGTCAGGGTGGCGGTGGGGGCGGCCTGGGCCAGGGCCGCTTCCAGCTCTGCCAGCACAACCCCCGCGGGGCACACGCCAAAGTTCAGTTGGGCATAGGCCGTCTCCCCGGTTTCCAGGGGCAGGTCCAGGGAGGCCCAGGGGCCCAGGCTCAGGCGCTGGGCCTGCAAGTGGCTGCTCTGGGCCTGGCTCTGGCGGAGCTTTTCCACATAGCTGTTGATTTCCCCGGCCTTTTTCAGGGCCTTGGTGAGGGTGCTGTCCCGGAGGAACACCCGCTCTTCCACCCCCCGGCGGCGGAGGAAGAGGCCCTTTTTCAGCCCCGCGTATTGCTGCAAGGCCTCCAAGGCGCTGGCCACCGACCCCTGCTGGCTGCGCAGCTGGTTCAGGGAGGCCCCGTCCCGGTGGAGCAGGGCCGTCCAGGCGGGGTCCGCCAGCTCCGTGGCCGGTTCGGTGATCTCCACACAGCCGGCACTGAGGAGCCGGGCTAAGAGCTCGTCCCGCTGCCGGGCCAGGCTGATCACCCGCAGCCGTTTCATTTTTGCAATGGCCATCTCAGTTCACGACCCTTCTCACGATCTCCCTGGCGGCCTGGTCCAAGCGCTCCCGGGCTGCCGCCCGGAGGGCCGCGCAGGCCTCCTGGCTCTCCTCTTGGAGCTGGACAGCCCGGCGGTTGGCCCGTTCCTCTGCCTGGGCCATCTGTTCCTTGGCCTGGGCCTCCACCTGGGCGCGGATGGATTCCAGGGCTTGCTTGCCCTCCCGCTCCGCCTGGGCCACCAGCTGCTTTGCCTGGGCGGCGGCTTCGCTTTTGCGCTGCCGCAGCGCCTCTTCCACCTTTGTCACCTGTTCCATGGCTTCCAACGACATTGCTTCACCCTCTTTCTCTCTCCCCCCGGTGGGGGGACGCCCATGGTTGGGCATGTTTCGCGTTTTCCTAATAACATATCCACTATAGCACAGGATGGGGGGGAAACCCCGCAAATCAGCGCGAGATGCGCCCCCCTTTCTTCCTTTGGGAAGGACGTACCTGGCAGTGCTATGGGAAAGAATGCTATTTCTACCTATTGTACCATTATACCTTTTATCATGGGAAAGTCAATCCCGGTCTCTCTGTTTTGGTGATTTACAGCACAAAAAACCCACACAAAGGGCTGTTAACAGGCGTTTTCCGGGGGAGGAAGCCCTTTCTTTTCTCTTTTGTATCTGCTAAAATGGAGGGGAAATCATCTCCTGGAAGGAGGCCCTCAGCATGAGAGCATACAAAGCCGTTCTATCCCTCTGCCTCTGCCTGCTCCTGGGCTGTGCCAGCGCCGGCGCCGCCTTCACCGATGTGGAGGCGGGGAGCTGGTATGAAAGCGCCGTCACAGAGATGGCGGGAAAGCAGCTCCTCACTGGCTACGCCGACGGCAGCTTCCGGCCCAACCAGACCATCTCCGCCGCGGAGTTTGTCACCATCACCGCCCGCACCGCCGGTGCCGCCCCCGGCCAGGGCCAGGGGGGCCATTGGGCGGCGGGGTATCTCCAAAGCGCCCTCCAAGGGGGGTGGTACGACTGGGATGAGCTCCCCCCCACCGGGGAGACCTTTGACCAGCCCATCCCCCGGCAGCTGGCGGTAAAAGTCCTGATGAAAGCCCTGCTCCCGGAAGTCCGGGGGGACTACAACACCGAGAGCGCCAAAATCAGCGACTTTTCCCAGCTCAACGGCCGTTACTATGAGGCGGTGTTGGCCGCCTACGCCTGCGGTGTGGTCCAGGGGGACGCCAACGGCGCCTTCCGTCCCACCAGCGGCCTGAGCCGGGCGGAGGCCTGCATCCTCATCCAGCGGGCGCAAGCCCTGTCCAACCAGGGCGAGGGGCCAGGGCAGCCGGAGGAGCCCACGCCCCCAGCCCCCCAGCCTCCGGAGCCGGGGCCTGCCATCCGGGGGGGCGTGTCGGAGAACGGCTGGCTGCAGGTGAAGGGGGCCCAGCTCTGCAACCAGGCGGGGCAGCCTGTGGCCCTGCGGGGGATGAGCTCCCACGGCCTGCACTGGTTCGGCCAGTTCACCAGCGCCCAGAGCATCCAAAACACCGCCCGCTATGGGGCCAATGTATTCCGGGTGGCCATGTACACCGGGGAGGGGGGCTATCTCTCCCAGCCCGCCCAGGTGAAGCAACAGCTCATCGCCGCCGCGGACGCCGCCATCGCCCAGGACATGTACGTGATTCTGGACTGGCACATCCTCTCCGACGGGGACCCCAGCGCCCACACCCAGGAGGCGGTGGCGTTCTTCACGGAGCTGGCCCAGCGCTACAAGGACTGCCCCGCTGTCCTCTATGAGATATGCAACGAGCCCAACGGGGGCATCAGTTGGAGCGGCAACGTGAAGCCCTATGCCCAGCAGGTGGTCAACGCCATCCGGGCCCAGTCCCCCAAGGGGGTCATCCTCATCGGCAGCCCCACTTGGAGCCAGGATATCCACCAGGCGGCGGCAGACCCGGTGGTGGGGGAGAATTTGATGTATACCCTCCACTTCTACGCCGGCACCCACGGCCAGGCATTGCGTGAGCGCATCGACGCGGTACGGGCCCAGGGCCTAGCGGTGTTCGTCTCCGAGTGGGGCACCAGCCGGGCCGACGGCAACGGCGGGGTGTTCTTGAACGAATCCGCCCAGTGGCTGGATTTCCTGGACCAGCGGGGGATCAGCTGGTGCAACTGGTCCCTGTGTGACAAGGACGAGACCTCCGCCGCCCTGCGCCCGGGCACCAGCCCCAACGCCCTGTGGGGGCTGGGGGACTTGACGGAGTCGGGACAGTTTGTGTTCTCCCGGTTTGGCAAGTGAGGGGGTGCTGCCCTCCGGCAAAGCCGGAAGGTTTCAGGCTGCCAAGGTTGACGGCTTATCTAAGCCACATAAACAACAAGCGGTATCCAGAACGCCACTGGATACCGCTTGTTTGCTGGATGAAAAACTTGTCAAAATCCCTTGCCACACCGGGCTTGGCTGTTGTATAATGAAACAGCCAAGCCCATTGGTAGGGGTTTGGGCAGAAGAGGCGCTGCCATAAACGGTGGGCGGTACAGCCAATCCTCCGAAAGGAGGTGAGGCACATGCCAATAACGCTTACGTTACATATCTTCGGATATACCGTAACGATTAAGATAAAAGGCAGAAACCGCCACCCTGGCCGGTGACGGTTTCATTGCAATGAAACGCTAAACTAGTTGGGGCTGTACCGCAACCGGCAGTGCCCTTCTGCGTCTATTATACCCCACTGGCCCCATTTGTCAAGGGTGCAGCGCAGGTTTTCTCCGGTGAGCCCTACCGTAGAAAACCAATATCTTTATAGGAGGAACCAACCATGAAGAAAAGAGTCTTAGCAACTACCTTTGCCCTGGCACTTTCCCTTTCCCTGGCAGTTCCCGTGGCGTCTGCGGCAGATACCCCCAGCGTAGAGTTCAATGTAAAGAACTCAGAAGCTCTGTTGCTCAGCGAGCCCAGCTTCCAAGTGAGAAATTGGGATTTATACTCAGAGGAAATTTCTGTTACAAAATTGCCAGAGGAAAGCTTTTCCCCTGAGTTCGTTTACCGTCTCCCTCTTGGTGTAAGCCTACGCCTCGCCACTGGGGGAGTCGACGATTCGTTCTACATCTCTGCCTGGTCGGACTCAGATGGTGACGGCGTTTATGACAGACGTGTCAATGAAATCGAATATAGTGTTTTGGATGAGGAGACCCTGGGTGTAACATCTCTCCTTTTCCCCGATTCTCACACCGGGCCATTGATGATGGACCAAGAATACGTGACTTATTTGGATCATTGGCCCGTGGCCGGGCACAACAGTGTTGACTTTACCTATACGAACCCCCAACCTGGGAACAACGCCAAGATAAGCTCCGCCTATCTTGCCAAAACTTTTGGCTCCGACACACTCATTGAGCTTTCTTATGTGGTCTCTGTTGACCCGGTAGAATATTTCACCTACTACTTCTTCCTCACCGACGAGAAGATTGACCCCGCCGACCTGGATAAGGACAACGTATCCCTCTCCAATGCCGGCGCAGTGGTGAGCGCCTGGGCGGTGGGCACCATCAACGCCGCCGAGACCGCCAACTTGGTCCCCGACTACCTCTGGGGCGCAGACCTCACCCAGAACGCCACCCGTAGTGATTTTGCCGGAGCCTCCGTAAAGCTCTACGAGGCCATGTCCGGCCAGAGTGCCCCCGATGTGACCCAGGTAGACCCCTTTGAGGATGCCAGCGACATCATCATCCGCCAGGCCTACGCCCTGGGCTTCATCAACGGCGTGGGCGAGGGCAAGTTCGCCCCCAACGCCCCCCTGACCCGGGAGCAGGCGGCGGTGATCCTGGCCCGTGTCTACGAAAAAGTCCACGACAGCATCCCTAGCAGCGGCAGCACCAGCTTTGCCGACGACGCCTCCATTTCCAGCTGGTCCAAGGATGCTGTGGCCTTTATGTCCGGCAAGGGCATCGTAGGCGGCGTAGGCAATAACCGCTTCGACCCCCAGGGGAACACCACCGGCGAACAGGCCCTGGCCATCGCCCTGCGGATGTTCCAGAACTTGAAATAAAGCCTTGACAAATGGCCCCCAGGCAAAGCGCCTGGGGGCCAAATTGATGAAAAATTGTCGAATACTCTTGCCACATCGGGCTTGGCTGTTGTATAATAAAACAGCCAAGCCCATTGGTAGGGGTTTGGGCAGAAGAGGCGCTGCCATAAACGGTGGGCGGTACAGCCAATCCTCCGAAAGGAGGTGAGGCACATGCCAATAACGCTTACGTTACATATCTTCGGATATACCGTAACGATTAAGATAAAAGGCAGAAACCGCCACCCTGCACGGTGACGGTTTCCGAGTAAACCTTAAACCCATGTAGGGCTGTACCGCAACCGGCAGTGCCCTTCTGCGTCTATTATACCGCGTTGGCCCCATTTGTCAAGGAAAACCTGCACACAGTCAACCACAGCCCCTGTATCATAAAAGCGGTATCCAGAACCCTCTGGATACCGCTTTGTCTGTGTTGTTTGCGTTACTTGGCGTACTCCACCACTTTGACCTCCCGGAGGAGATGCACCTTGATCTGGCCGGGGTATTCCAGCTCGTCCTCGATCTGCTTGGCGATGTCCCGGGCCAGGAGGGTCATTTCATCCTCGCTGACCACCTCGGGCTTCACGATGATGCGCACCTCACGGCCGGCCTGGATGGCGTAGGACTTCTCCACGCCCCGGAAGGAGGCGGTAACCCCCTCCAATTTTTCCAAACGCTTGATATAGTTCTCCAAATTCTCCCGCCGGGCGCCGGGTCGGGCGGCGGAGATGGCGTCGGCGGCCTGGACCAGGCAGGCGATCACCGTCTGGGGTTCCACATCGTTGTGGTGGGCGTGGATGGCGTGGATCACATCCTTGCTCTCCCGGTACTTCCGGGCCAGCTCCACGCCGATGGTCACATGGGAGCCCTCCACCTCGTGGTCCACAGCCTTGCCCAGGTCGTGGAGCAGCCCCGCCCGTTTGGCGGTGGCTACGTCCTCGCCGATCTCGGCGGCCATGAGGCCAGCCAGCTGGGCCACCTCGATGGAATGGTTGTACACATTTTGGCCATAGCTGGTGCGGTACTTCATGCGGCCCAGGAGCTTGATGAGCTCCGGGTGCAGGCCCATGACGTTGGTTTCCAGCACGGCCCGTTCCCCCTCGGCCTTGATGGTAGCGTCCACCTCTCGCTTGGCGGACTCCACCATCTCCTCGATGCGGGCAGGGTGAATCCGGCCGTCCAGGATCAGTTTTTCCAGGGCCAGCCGGGCAATCTCCCGGCGCACCGGGTCGAAGCAGGAGACAGTAATTGCCTCCGGGGTGTCGTCGATGATCAGGTCCACGCCGGTGAGGGTCTCCAAGGTGCGGATATTCCGCCCCTCCCGGCCGATGATACGGCCTTTCATCTCGTCGTTGGGCAGGGGCACCACCGAGACGGTGGCCTCCGCCACGTGGTCCGCGGCGCAGCGCTGGATGGCCAAGCCCACGATTTCCTTGGCCTTGTTGTCGGCCTCCTCTTTGTAGTGGGCCTCGAGTTCCTTGAGCTTCATGGCGGCCTCATGGGTCACCTCGGTCTCTAGCTTGTTGATGAGGTAGGCCTTGGCCTCCTCGGCGGTGAAGCCGGAAATCCGTTCCAAGGTCTCCATCTGCTCGGCTTGGAGCCGGGCGGTCTCCGCCCGGGCCTCTTCCAGGTTGGCGAGGCGGGCGTTGTAGGATTCCTCCTTGCGCTCCACGTTTTCCAGCTTGCGTTCTAGGGTCTCCTCCTTTTGCTGGAGCCGCCGCTCCTGTTCTTGGAACTGGTTGCGGTGCTCTTTCACCTCTCGCTCGTGATTGGTGCGCTCCGCCAGGATTTCTTCCTTGGCTTCCAGCAGGGCTTCCCGCTTTTTGTTCTCGGCACTTTTGATGGCCTCGTTGATGATACGCCGGGCTTCTTCCTCCGCGCTGATGATCTCCTTTTCCGCAACCTTCTTGCGGTAGAGGATCCCCACGGGGATGCCTATCACAAGCGCGACCAGGAAAGCGATCACGCCAATTAAAATGTACTGCGGCATAACAGTCGGGACACACCTCCATTTCTCTAAAATTTCGCATAAACATAAACTCACGACGGCGGGGGCAGCGAGGACCAGCCCGCCGGAGGAAACGAACAAATGACCCGGAACCAGGCTGGGGGCCTGGCCCACTGTTCGTATATTTATACTGAATTTATTTTACGTCCCAAAGCGCTCTCTGTCAAGAGAATTTGCGCACAAATGCAGGGGAAATCCGGCGGGAAAAGGCGGAAAGGGGCCCCGGATCAAAACTCGTCGTTTTTCGGCTTGAAATACTGGCGAAAAGGGGCTATAATCAAGGCGCGCTTGAAAAGGTTGTTTTCAAGTGTTTTGATATATCATCGCCCCTGATGAGCAAAGGAGGCTGACGCCATGACACAACGCCCCTATCCTGTCCTCCGGGTCAACGCCAAGGGGGAGCGCGCCCTGCGCAGCGGCCACCCCTGGGTGTACGGCGCGGAGACCAGCGGGCCCGGGACTCCCTATGAGAACGGGGACCTGGTGGATGTGGTCTCCCCCAAGGGCCGCTGGCTGGGGACGGGGTTTCTCAACGACCATTCCAAAATCCGGGTGCGCATCCTCTCCCGGAACACCAACGACCGTTTCGACCAGGCCTTTTGGCGGCGGCGGGTCCAGTATGCCCTGGACTACCGGAAAGCAGTCATGGGGCCGGACTTCCCCGCCTGCCGCCTGATCTTCGGGGAGGCGGACGCCTTCCCTGGGCTGACGGTGGACCTCTTCCAGGACATCCTGGTGACGGAGGTGCTCTCCCTGGGGATGGAACAGCGCCGGGACCTGCTGTATCCCCTGCTGGTGGAGTGCTTAGCGGCCATGGGCCAGCCCATCCGGGCCATCTATGAGCGCAGCGACGCCCCCCTGCGGGAGAAGGAGGGCCTCCCCCGCCAGGTGGGCTTCTACCCACTTCCAGGCCTTGCCACGGACCTGGACGGCCATGTGACCATCCGGGAGAACGGCATTGTCTATGACGTGGACTACATCAACGGCCAGAAGACTGGCTTCTTCCTGGACCAGAAATACAACCGCCGGGCAGCGGCGGCCCTGGCCCCTGGGCGGCGGGTGCTGGACTGCTTCACCCACACCGGGGCGTTCGCCCTGAACTGCGCCCAAGGGGGGGCGGCAGAGGTGACGGCAGTGGATGTGTCCCAAACCGCCGTGGAACAGACCCGGCGCAACGCCGCCCTCAACGGCTTGGAGGGCAAGGTGACGGTGCAGCAGGCAGACGTGTTCCAACTCCTCACCCAGCTGGGGGAGGGCAAGCAGCGGCCCTTTGACTATATCATCCTGGACCCCCCGGCCTTTACCAAAAGCGGCACTACGGTAAAGAATGCCTTCCGGGGGTATAAGGAGATCAACCGCCGGGCCATGCAGATTTTGCCCCGGGGCGGCTACCTGGCCACCTGCTCCTGCTCCCACTTCATGACGGCGGCGCTGTTGCGCCAAATGCTCCAGGAGGCGGCGGCGGACGCGGCGGTGCAGCTGCGGCAGATTGAGGAGCGCCGCCAGGCCCCGGACCACCCCATCCTGTGGGGCGTGCCGGAGACGGAGTATTTGAAGTTTTGGCTGTTCCAGGTAATTTAATGAAATTTTAAGATTTCTTTCTGATTTCTTAAGAGTTCTTAAAGAAAGCTTAATCTTACCCCTGTTTCATTTTAATAATTGTACTGGTATAATGCCTATAATGTAAAATAGTCCATATAGAAAAATAAGGGCCCTCCGGCCCTGCCAAGCAAAAGAAGGTGTTAAAAATGGAAATTGTACAACTTGTCAATATTGTCCTATCCATTATCTTTTTCATGTGTTACGCCTACCAGTTTGTCTACCTGGCCGTCCCCTTCCTAAAGAAGGACCAGCCCCACAAGCCAGAGACCCTGCACCGCTATGGCGTCCTCATCGCGGCACGAAACGAGGAGGCGGTGATTGGGAACCTGGTGGACAGCATCAAGGCCCAGGACTACCCCACGGAGCTGGTGACAGTATTCGTGGTGGCAGACAACTGCACAGACACCACCGCCGCCACGGCACGGCACGCCGGGGCAGTGGTGTATGAGCGCCAGAACAAGGAACAGGTGGGCAAGGGCTACGCCCTGAACTTCCTCCTGGACCACATCGACCAGGACTATAGCTTGGACAGCTTCGACGGCTTTTTCGTCTTTGACGCTGACAACCTCCTGAAGAAGGACTACATCAGCCAGATGAACCGGACCTTCTCCGACGGCTATGACGTCCTCACCAGCTATCGCAACTCCAAGAACTATGGCGACAACTGGATCACCGCCGGGTACTCCCTGTGGTTCCTCCGGGAGGCGGAGTACCTGAACCACGCCCGGATGCTCCTGGGCACCAGCTGTGCCATCTCCGGCACCGGCTTCCTCTTCAGCCGGGAGATTTTGCGGCGCTACGGCGGCTGGAACTTCTACCTGCTCACCGAGGACATCGAGTTCACCATCCACAGCGTCACCTCCGGGGTGCGCATTGGCTATTGCAGCGGGGCCATGCTCTTTGACGAGCAGCCCATCACCTTCCGCCAGTCCTGGCGGCAGCGGATGCGCTGGGCCAAGGGCTACCTGCAGGTCTTTGCCCACTACGGCACCAAGCTCCTGCGCAACATTTTCCGCAAGGGCGCGGGGAATTTCGCCTGCTTCGACATGCTCATGACCATCATGCCCGCCCTGCTGCTGGCGGTGGTGTGCATCGGGCTCAACACCGTGTTTGCCCTCACGGGGGTGTATGGCGGCAGCGAGGCCCTGGTGGCGTCCCTGCTGGGGCTGGGGCAGTCGTATCTGCTGCTGTTCTTCATCGGCGTGGTGACCACCATCACCCAGCGCGGCAACATCAATACCCCCACCTGGAAGAAGGTGGCCTACACCTTTACCTTCCCCCTGTTTATGCTCACCTATATCCCCATCGCCCTGTGTGCCCTGTTCCAGCGCCGGGTCCAGTGGCTGCCGGTGGAGCACAAGGTGAATGTGACCATCAACGACCTGGCCCCCAGCACCCCCGCCGCCCCTGTGGCCAGCGAGGAGCGGGTGGCCAGCAACAACTGGGCTGTCCCCCGCCGGGTGCTGCCGGCAGACCGGCAGGCAATCAGCAAGTGATCCAATCCACAAAAGGGCCACCCTGGGTAGGGTGGCCCTTTGTCCTGTCCACTTTGGGGGTTGCTCCTTTCACTTCGTCTGCTGCTGGGCCCATAGCTCCGCTGCCCGCTCCACGCAGGCAATGGCGTTCAGGCTCCGGGGGTAGCCGATGTAGGGCAGGCACTGGGAGACCACCTTGAGGAGGAAGTCCTTGTCCTGCCCCAGGTTCATGTTTGCCCTGGCGTGGGTGGTGAGCTGGGGGTCACATCCCCCCTGGGCGGACAGGAGGCAGAAGGTAATCAGCTCCCGCTGTTTTAGCGTTAGCCCTGTGCGGGTGTAGTAGTCCCCAAAGCAGTTGGCCGCCAGCCAGCGGTTGATGTGGTTTTCCTTCCAGGCCTCCAGCATATGGGGGCCGAAAATGGCCGCCTGGGTCTCCGCCCCTCGTTGGAGGCGGTTCTCCAAGGTGGTGGTGGCCTGTCCCGGCAGGGGGAGCGCTGCGCCGAGAGCCGCCAAAACCTCGTTGGTGGCCAGGAGGAAGGGCTTGACCCGTCCCCAGCCCAGGTAGTCCACCGCCTGGTACACCAGCTCTTTTACCATCACCGGGGTGAGGCCTGCCGCTAAGGCCTGGGGGAGCTGGTCCCGGTATACCTCTTGCCCCTGGCAGCCCAGGAGGGTGGCCAGGATGGCCAACTGGCGGGTATCCTCTGGAAGCTGCTGGCTGGGCTCCTGGGGGACTTCCTCTAAGCGGAAGTGGTCCAGGCGGGCCATAAATTCCGGGTCAGTTTTGTAAAGGTCCATGGTATGTGCTCCTTTCCATGTATCAAGACAGCGTGCCGTAGGTCTCGTCGTCCACCGGCTCTAGCCACTCATTGGAGGTCTCCTCCCCGGGGACGGTGAGGGGGTTTAGGTAAGACTTGCCGGTGAAATACTGCGCATATGCGCTGTTCTCCTGACCCAGGCCAAAGACGTTCTCCCGGGCAAAGGCTGCGCCATCTGTGGTTTTCATGCTCCATCGCTCCTTTTGTTTGGTTGTAATCAGTATACTGAAGGGCTGGGGAAATGTCTAATACTTATTTTTTATGGGCTCCTATGGTAAAAACGCATGGGTAGAAAAAACAAGGCCGCCTTTCCAGCTTGGAAAGGCGGCCTTGCCGCAGTTTAATGGACGAATCCCTTACGGGTGTGCCTTAGCACTTCTCAAAGATGGCAGCCACGCCCAGGCCGCCGCCGATGCACAGGGTAGCCAGGCCCTTCTTGGCGTCGGGACGCTTCATCATCTCGTGGAGCAGGGTGACGATGATACGGGCGCCGGAGCAGCCCACAGGGTGGCCGATGGCGATGGCGCCGCCGTTGACGTTGACCTTGGACATGTCGAATTCCAGCTCACGGGCAACCGCGATGGACTGGGCGGCAAAAGCCTCGTTGGCCTCGATGAGGTCCATATCCTTGATGGTCAGGCCGGCCTTCTCCATGGCCTGGCGGGAAGCGGGGATGGGGCCGGTGCCCATGATCTTGGGGTCCACGCCGCCCTGGCCCCAGGAGATGACCTTGAACAGGGGCTTCAGGCCGTACTTGTCCACAGCTTCCTTGGAAGCCAGGATGATGGCGGCAGCGCCGTCGTTGATGCCGGAGGCATTGCCGGCGGTGACGCGCTTGACGCCGATGTTGTCAGCGGAGGGGGTCATGTGGGTGGCCTCGAAGGTCATGTCCACCTTGTCCTTGGTGTTGTCGTCGGAGTTGGCAAACGCGCCCTTCAGGGAAGCCAGCTTTTCCAGGGTGGTGTCACGGGGGTCCTCGTCGGTGTCAAAGACGAATTCCTTCTTCTTCTGCTTCACGGTGACGGGGACGATCTCGTCCTTGAAGCGGCCGGACTGGACAGCGGCCACGGCCTTCTGCTGGGAGTTCAGGCCGAAGGCGTCCAGCTCCTCCCGGGTGATGCCCCAGATGTCGCAGATGTTCTCGGCGGTGGTGCCCATGTGGTAGTTGTTGTAAGCGTCCCACAGGCCGTCCTTGATCATGGTGTCGATCAGGGTGGTGTTGTTCATGCGGGCGCCCCAGCGGGCGGAGGGGATGGCGTAGGGGGCAGCGGACATGTTCTCGGTGCCGCCGCACATGATGAGGTCAGCGTCGCCAGCCTGGATGGCGCGGGCGCCCTCAATGACGGTCTTGAGGCCGGAGCCGCAGACCATGCTCACGGTGTAGGCGGGGACCTTCAGGGGCACGCCGGCCTTGACCATGCACTGGCGGGCCACGTTCTGGCCCTGGGCGGCGGAGAGGACGTTGCCGAACATGACTTCGTCTAACCACTCACCCTTGACGTTGCCGCGCTTGAGGGCCTCGGCGATCACGGTGGCGCCCAGGTCAGCGGCGGGGATATCCTTCAGGCTGCCGCCGAACTTACCCACTGCGGTACGGCAGGAGCTGATGACATATACTTCTCTCATGTGAATCGAACCTCCAAACAATATTTGCGGCCGCTGGGACCGCACAATGGACGATACATTTACCGAAATATTATACCGGGCAAGTCCACAAAAATCAACCGCTTTTTCTAAATTCCCGGAACTTTCTTCGCTTCGTGATTTCCCGGCAGTCAAGTATACGGAATCCGTTGGATTTTGCAGTATGAAAGATAAGAACGTGCCCTGACCTACGCCGGGGCACGTTCTTCAGAAGATATCGAGTTTTCACAGCAGAGTTGTCAACGGGGAAAACTTTGGCATGTCTCAATACCGCGCCTCCAAGTGTGCAATCAAGCTGGCAATACAGTGCTCGCTGCTGGGGGGCAGGATCACCGCCCCCCAGTCCTTCAGCTCCGCGTAGCAGTCCGCCGGGGCGAAGGGCACGGCGGCCACCTCTAGCATGGGCAGGTCGTTGAGGCCGTTGCCCACGCAGTAGAGGTTCTCCCCCTGGATGCCCAAATGCTGCGCCAGGCGCAGCACCGAGGTGCCCTTGTTGGCCCCCTTGGCGGTGACCTCTAGGAGCATGGGGTTGGAGAAGGTGACCTCATAGAGTTCCCCCCAGGTGGCCAACAGCTCTGCCTGGATGCGTTGCAGATAAGCGCTCTCCGGGTGTTGGAGGATCACCTTGATCCAGGGCAGGGGCATCTCTTGGAGTTCACAGGGTTGGGCCATGAGGCTGCACCGCTTTAGGTGCCGCCGGGTGACGTCATTGGCCCGGTAGGTGTAGATCCGGTCCCCGTGGTAGGCCTCCACCCCCACCTCAGGATAGGCCCGGCACAGGGCGGCCAGGTGTTCCGAGGCCTCTAGGGGCAGGGGCCGCTGCCAAAGGAGCTTTTCCGCCTGGAAGTCGTAGATGGTGGCCCCGTTGGCCAGCACCACCGGGGCGTTTACTGGCAGGTCCTCCTGCTCCATCTGGATGGCGAAGTTGCGGTAGGACCGCCCGGTGGAGATGGTAAACAGCCCCCCCTGCTCCACAAAGTGGCGGATGGCGGCGCGGTTTTCCCGGGAAATGCTTTGGTCGTATAGGGTGTCGTCGTAGTCGCTGGCCAGCAGCACGCCGGAAAATTTACACATGGGGGCTCCCTCCTCACCTGTCCGGGGCCGGCAGCCCCTTATATTTGCTCGTAAACGGGTAATATCTCCATAAAATAAAGGAGATATTACGTATTTTAACGGATATGGCGGCACCTTGTCAAGACCGCGGCAAAGTAGGGGGGCAGGGGACATTCCAGGGTGATCGCCTCCCCGCTGCGGGGGTGGCGGAAGCTGAGGGTCCGGGCGTGGAGGCATTGCCCCGCCAGCTCCGGGAAGCCCCGGCGCACCCCGCCATACACCGGGTCCCCCAGCACCGGGTGCCCCTGGGCGGAGAGGTGGACCCGGATTTGATGGGTGCGCCCGGTTTCCAGGCGGCAGGCCAGATGGGTGTAGCCGGGGAAGCGCTCCAACACCTGCCAGTGGGTGACCGCCTCCCGGCCGTTGTAGTGGTTCACGGCCATTTTCTTCCGCTGCGTGGGGTGGCGGGCGATGGGCAGGGCAATGGTCCCCTGGTCCTCCCGGAAGCCCCCTACCACCACGGCCTCATACCCCCGGTAGAGGGAGTGGTCTTGGAGCTGGGCGGTGAGGCCCAGGTGGGCGGCATCGTGTTTGGCGGCGATGAGCAGGCCGCTGGTGTCCCGGTCGATGCGGTGGACAATCCCTGGCCGCAGGGCCCCGTTGATGCCGGAAAGGCTGTCCCCGCAGTGGTGGAGCAGGGCGTTTACCAGGGTGCCGTCAGGGTGGCCGGGGGCGGGGTGGACCACCAGCCCCACAGGCTTGTTCACCACAATCACGTCGTCGTCCTCATACACCACGTCTAAGGGGATGTCCTGGGGCCGCAGGTTGGCCACCGGCTCCGGGTCGGGGATGTGGACCTGGATTTGCTCCCCCGCTTGCAGCCGGTGGTTCTTTTTCAGGGCCTTTCCATCCAGAAAGACCCGCCCCTCCTCCAGCAGGCGCTGGGCGGCGGAGCGGGTGAGCTGGTCCAGGGCCTGGGACAGGAACTGGTCTGCCCGGAGGCCGGAGGTGGGGACGGTGAGGGTGACAGTCATCTCTTCGCCCCCTTCTTCGCCTTGGTGGAGGGCTCATCCTTCCAGAGGAAGATCAGGTGGATGCTCAGGAGGATGCCGCCTCCTACCACCCCGATGTCCGCCACGTTGAACACGGCAAAGTTGATAAAGCTGGTGGCAAACATGTCTGTGACGAAGCCCAGCAGGGCCCGGTCGATGAGGTTCCCCACAGCCCCCCCCAGCATCAGGGCCAGGGCCAGGCGGCCCCGCCAGTGGGGCAGGAAGTCCCGGGCCAGGGCCACCGCCAGCGCCGCCCCCACTACGGCAGAGAGCAGGGCCAGGAACCAGGTGTGGCTGCTGAGCATGGAGAAGGCCGCGCCGGTGTTGCGCACGTAGGTCAGGTCCAGCCCTGGCAGGAAGGGGTGGAGGTCCCGGTATAAGATGGTGTGGCGCACCAGGAGTTTTACCAGCTGGTCCACCACCACCCAGGCGATGGCCAGGATCAGATAGCGCCTGGGGGCGCGGAATTTGGGCTGCTTTTGTTTGTCCATGGAACTCCTCCTCTCTATATGGCCATGCGGCCGGCGCAGGGCCGGCCGCATAGATGGGGTATGGTAGGGATATCAGCCGCGCCCAATCACACGGGCACAGCGGGGGCAGAGGTCGCCGCTGACTGAGGGCAGCACCTTCCAGCAGCGCTGGCACTTCTCCCCCTGGGCGTTCTCCGCCTGGACTTCCAGCGCCCCCTGGCCCTTGGCCAGGGCCACCTGGGAGACGATGAGGATATCCGCCAAGGCATCCTCGTCCATCTCCGGCAGCAGGAAGCTGTCTGGGTCGGCCACAGTGAGGGTCACCTTGGCCTCTAGGCTCTTGCCCAGCTTCTTCTCCTTCCGGGCGGTTTCCAGCACACCGTTGACGGTGTCCCGCACCCGGATCACCTCCGCCCAGCGGCCCATGGCGGCGTCGTCCAGGGCGTAGGCGGTGAAGGGCTGGTTCATCTCGTTGAAGAGCACGTTGCGCCCGTCGTCCTGGCTGCGGTGGGGCATGGCCAGCCAGATTTCGTCGCAGGTAAAGGCCAGGATGGGGGCGAAGAGCTTGGTCAGGCTGTCCAAAATCAGCCACAGGGCCGTCTGGGCGCTGCGCCGGCCCAGGCCGTCCTTTTCCTCGCAGTAGAGCCGGTCCTTGATGATGTCCAGATAGAAGCTGGACAGCTCCACCACGCAGAAGTCGTTGATGGCGTGGGATACCACATGATATTCAAAGTTATCGTATGCGGTGAAGCAGCGTTGGATGAGCTGGTTTAGCTTGGTGATGGCCCAGCGGTCCAGCCCCACCATCTCCTCCGGCTGCACCAGCTTGTTGGGGTCGAAGCCGTCCAGGTTGCCCAGGCAGTACCGGGCGGTGTTGCGGAATTTCAGGTAGTTCTGGGAGAGCTGTTTGAAAATCTTATCGGAGCAGCGCACGTCCACATGGTAGTCGGCGGAGCCGGCCCAGAGGCGGATCATGTCCGCGCCGTATTTGTTAAAAATGTCGGCGGGGTCCACGCCGTTGCCCAGGGACTTGTGCATGGCCTTGCCGTTGCCGTCCACGGTCCAGCCGTGGGTGATGCACACCTGGAAGGGAGCCCCCTTGCCCAGGGCGCCCACAGCGGTGAGCAGGCTGGACTGGAACCAGCCCCGGTACTGGTCCAAGCCCTCCATGTAGACGGTGGAGGGCCAGAAGTTTTGGTCCTTCTGCATGGAGGCAAAGTGGGAGGAGCCGGAGTCGAACCAACCGTCCAGGGTATCCTCCTCCTTGGTGAAGCCGGCGGACTTGCCGCAGTGGGGGCAGGAGAAACCGGCGGGGAGGATATCGGCGGCCTCCATCTCATACCAGGCGTTGGAGCCCTTCTCCCCAAAGAGCTTGCTGACGGCGGCGATGGTCTCGTCGGTGCAGATGGGCTTGCCGCAGTGGGCGCAGTAGAACACGGGGATGGGCAGGCCCCAGCGGCGCTGGCGGCTGATGCACCAGTCCGCCCGCTCCCGGATCATGGACTTGATGCGCTCAATGCCCCAGCCGGGGACCCAGCGCACGTCGTCGCAGGCGGCCACGGCCTCCTCCTTGAAGGACTCCACGGAGCAGAACCACTGGGGGGTGGCCCGGAAGATGATGGGCTTCTTGCAGCGCCAGCAGTGGGGATAGCTGTGGACGATCTCCTCGCTGGCAAAGAGGGCCCCGCTCTTCTTCATATCCTCTAGGATGATGGGGTTGCTCTCTTCGGTTTTCAGGCCGGCGTAGGGGCCGGCATAGTCTGTGTGGCGGCCCCGGTCGTCCACGGGCACCACCATGTCGATTTTGTAGCGCTTGCAGGTCTCGTAGTCGTCGGCGCCAAAGCCGGGGGCGGTGTGGACGCAGCCGGTACCGGAGTCCATGGTGACGTACTCGGCGGTACACAGCTGGGAGGTTTTGGGCAGGAAGGGGTGCTGGGCCTGCATGTATTCAAAGTCCTGGCCCTGGAAGCTGGCCACCGTCTCGTAGTCGGCAAAGCCGCCGGCCTCCATGACCTTTTTGCACAGGGCTTCCGCCAGGATATACTGCTCCCCGTTGCTGGCCTTCACCAGCAGGTAGGTCTCCCGGGGGTGGACGGCAATGGCCAGGTTCCCCGGCAGGGTCCAGATGGTGGTGGTCCAGATGAGGAAGTACATTTTGGACAGGTCGCCATACTGCCCCAGCTTGCCCTGGTCGTCCTTCACCTGGAACTTCACATAGGCGGTGGTGCAGGGGTCGTCCTGATACTCGATCTCCGCCTCCGCCAGGGCGGTTTCATCGCTGGGGCACCAGTACACAGGTTTTAGGCCCTTGTAAATGTAGCCTTTCTTGTACATCTCCCCAAAGACCTTGACCTCCTCGGCCTCAAAGCCGGGGTCCATGGTCTTGTAGGGGTGGTCCCAATCCCCGATGACCCCCATGCGCTGGAAGCCCTCCATCTGCACGTCGATGTAGTGCTGGGCGAAGTCGCGGCAGGCGGTGCGGAACTCCGGCACGCTCATGGCCTTGCGGTTGAGCTTGTTCTGCTTGATGATGGCGGACTCAATGGGCATGCCGTGGTTGTCCCAGCCGGGGATGTAGGGGGTGTAGTACCCCCGCATGGCGGCGGTGCGGACGATGAAGTCCTTGATGGACTTGTTCAGGGCGTGGCCCATGTGCAGGGCCCCGTTGGAGAAGGGGGGGCCGTCGTGGAGGGAGTAGAGGGGCTTGCCCTTGTTCTTCTTCAGCAGCTCCCCATAGACGTCGATCTTCTTCCAATGTGCCAGCATGTCCGGCTCCCGCTGGGGCAGGCCTGCCCGCATGGGGAAGTCGGTTTTTGGCAGGTTGATGGTGGCGTTGTAATCCTGTGCCATAACTGTGTATCCTTCCTCTCTGCTTCCTCTCCCGCTGGAAAGACATTCGGCGGCGGTCATCCCGCCGCCGAATGTAAGAAGCATGAACATCGTTTATTTTCAGCCTCGCTGAGGGCGCCCCCGGAGGGTACACCCAGTCCGGCAAAAAATGCTTGCATTTTTTGCGTCACTCTATTTCATAGTCCTTGCCAAATTCAATCTGGTCGAACACCCGGGTGTCCCCTGGGCCGTCTGGGGCGGCGTCGGGAACCGGGGCGGGTTCGTCCAAAATTTTGGCCATGTTGGCCTGGATGTCCTGGGCCATGCGCTGTTCGCCCCCGGCGGTGGCTGGGGCAGCCGGGGCGGCCGGTGTGGGGGGCGGGGCCACCTGGGCTTGGAGCTCGGAGAGGTTGCCGATGAAGGTCAGCTCCTTGGCGTAGAGCTCCTTGAGCCGGTCCACAAAGGTGGTGGTTGAGCTGCGGGCGGTTTCCAGGCGCAGCTCCTCGTTGGCCAGGGCGGCCTTGGCGTCCTCAATCCGGGCGCGGATGGCCGCTTCCTCCTGGGCCAGGGCGCTGCGGGTCTCCTGGCTGCGCCGCTGGAGCTCCACCACGGCTTCGTTGATGGTGGCCTGTTTCCGGGCCTCACCCTCCCGGATGAGCTCCTCGGCCATTTTCTGGGCGGAGTGCAGCGCCCGGCGCATGGCTTCCTCCGTGGCGCGGTATTCCTCCACCTTATCCACCAGCACCTTCAGCTTCCCCTTTAAGGATGCGTTCTCCTGGAAAAGCTCCCGGTAGTTGGCAATGAGGTTATCCAGAAAGGCATCCACCTGGGGCATGTTATAGCCGCCAAAGGAGGCTTTCGGGAAGACATGGCCTTCCGCTTCCTGGGGTGTCATCATATCTTGGGTCACTCCTATCCCTGTCTGTCTTTGTGGGCCTAACCTGCAATATGGGAACACCCACCAGCCCAACGGGCCTTAGCTTAGAAATACAGCCCGTTGTTTTCCAATTCGTCGATCAGATCCCCCATGATGTCCACATTATAGGGGGTGACGATGTATGTCTGCATGGCCACCTTTTTGATCTGCCCCTCCTGGGCGTAGGCCACGCCGGAGAGGAAGTCCAGCAGCCGCCGGGCGATGGCCGGGTCGGCTTTTTCCAGGTTGAGCACCACCGTGCGCTTGTCCCGCAGGTGGTCGGCGATGTCCGAGGCGTTTTCAAAGCGCTCGGGCTTCACCAGGACCACTTGGAGCTGGGCGGTGGTGTGGATGTTCACCACCTTGCCGTTGCCCCGGGGCTGGGCAGCGCCGGGGAAGTCGTTGGTGGCGTAATTCTGCCGCCGGGGCGGCTCATCTCGGGGGGGAGGCGGAGGGGCGGGCTCGTCCTCTTCCACGTCCTCCTCCCGGTCGTCATATTCGTCGTCTTCATATTCCTCGTCGTCCTCCATCTCGTCGTCATACGGATGGGCCAGGCGTTTGATCTCGTCAAAAAATCCCATGGTATCTGGTAACCCCCTATACTCTCCTGGCGGCGCCCGCGGGGCCGCGGCCTCAGCCCTGGGGATGCCAGGGGGGACGGGCGCCGAAGAGGGCCGTGCCCACACGCACCATGGTGGAGCCGCCCTCAATTGCCAGCGGATAATCTCCACTCATACCCATGGAGAGGCAGTCAATCGTAGAGTTATTATCCTCTAATTTGTCCTTCATGTCAACAAAAAGCTGATAAGTTTCTTGGAAAAAGCCGCGATTTTCCTCCTCTGACGCCGTGGCGGGGGGGATACACATCAATCCCCGCAGGCGCAGGTGGGGGCAGGAGAGGGCGTGCTGGGCCAGGGGGAGCACCTCATCGATGCCTGCGCCGCCCTTGCTCTCCTCGTCGCCGATGTTCACCTCTAGGAGGATGTCCTGGACGATGTCCAGCTTGGCGGCCTGCTTTTCCACGGCGTCCATCAGGCGGGTGGAGTCGATGGACTCGATCATGTCCACCTTACCCACCACGAATTTCACCTTGTTGGTTTGGAGATGGCCGATGAAGTGGACCCGGGCCCCCTCATAGGCGTTGTCCTCCAAATGGGCCACCAGCTCCTGGACCCGGTTCTCTCCGCACACGGTGATCCCCGCCTGGATGGCGTTGCGGATGGTGTCGGAGGTCTGGACCTTGGTGGCGGCCACCAGGGTGATTTCGGAGACGTCCCGTCCGGCGCGCTGGGCGGCCTGCTGCATGGTTTCCCGCACCGCTGCCACGTTGGCGGCAATGCTCTCATAGCTCTTGGTTTCTGGCATAGCTAACGTACCACCTTTCCGTTATAGAGTTCCACCGAGGAGACGATCACATCGTCCCCGGTTTTCAGGACCCGTTTGTCGTCCACGTCCTTGGGGGCGGCCCGGACCAGGTAGAAGTCGTCGTCCTCGGCGAGGATGCGCACCGGCCGGAAGCGGGCGGTGTAGCCCACGGCCACATAGACCCCCGTCTCCCCCTCTTCGTTGATATACAGGGCCTTTTTGGAGACCCGGATCCCTTCGTTGGTACGAAAGACCACCCGGCAGCTCTCCTGGCGCAGCCCGGCGGCCTCCTCCGCGTTTTGGGAGGAGCGCAGCAGCACCAGGGCCTGGTCCTCCACGGTTTCGCCCACGGAGGCCACGGTCATGGTGAGGGTGGTGGCCAGGGCGTCGAAGTAGACCTGCACCTGCTTGCCGGCGTAGAAGTTCTGGGCGGAGGTGCCGTCCATGGCCACGGCGTAATACCAGGTGGTGTTGGTGATGATTTTGCCCAGGTAGCCGCTGTTGTCCAGGGGCGTCAGGTTTGCCAGCTCCGCCAGGCCCTGGACGCTGATGCCGTCCAGGCTGTCGGGGTTGAGCAGGCTTTCATAGCCGTCCAGCTGGGTGGAGAACACCCCGGCGGCGGCGGCGGTGATGGTGGTGACGCCGCTGTTGCTGCTTTGCAGGGCGCGGTACTGGGCCCCCAGCTCCCCCGCCGCCTGGTTCATGGCCCCGGCCCCTTCGCTGGACACCAGGTATTCCCGGCGCAGCACCAGCTTGCGGTAGGTCTCCGTCTGCTGGGCCAGGTCGGTGTAGTTGCCGCTGGACGCGGAGGTGCGCAGGGCCACCATGGCCCCGCGCATCTGGTTTTCCAGGGCCACGCCGGAGGGAGACTCATTGTGGATGGCATATTGCAGGGCGGTGAGCTTTTTGCCGGTTTCCAGCAGCTCCGCCTGGTGCTTTTCGTACTCCTCGTCCTGGTAGACCACGGCGATGGTGGAGTCCTTGGCCACCCGTTCGTTCTCCTCCCGGTTGCGCTGCACCAGGCCCTCCCCGGAGGCCACCGGGATTTCCGAGCGCACCACCCAGCCCTGGGCCAGGGCGCTGCTCTCCATGGTGTCGGTATAGGCGGCGGTGAAGGTATAGGGGTTGCGCAGGCCAATCCACACGGAGAAGATCAGGTAGAGCACGAAAGCCACGATCACCGCGGGGATGAGGATGCGGGTATACAGTTCGCCCGGCTTTTTTTCTTCCATAGATGTAAGTTTCCTCTTCTGGATACAGGCCCCTTACTCGGCGTCGCCCTCCTCACTGTCCCAGCTCAGGGGCCGCTCCGGGATGATGGTGGAGATGGCGTGCTTGTACACCATCTGCTGCTTGCCGTCGCTGTCGATGATGACCACAAAGGCGTCGTAGCCCCGGATTTCCCCCCGGATTTGGAAGCCGTTGACCAAAAACATGGTCACCCCCATCCGGCTGCGGCGGAGCTTGGCGAGAAGGTTGTCCTGTAGGTTCCGTTTCTTAACTTGTGTTGCTGTCTGCATGGTGACGCACTCCTTTTTCTTTGGGATGCGTCTATCCTACCCCTTTTTCCCTGACGAAATCGGTCGAATCTTGGAGGAGGGCGGGAAAATTGGGTATTTTTTCCAAATAAAACCACTTGCCGCCCTGGTTCCGGCGAAACCAGCTCAGCTGGCGCTTGGCGTATTGCCGGGAGCGCAGCTTCACCAGGGCCACCGCGTCCTCTAGGGGGCACTGCCCCGCCAGGGCGGGGAGGAGCTCCTTGTAGCCGATGGCCTGCATGGCGGTGGCGTCCTGGGGGACCCGGTTGGCCAGGAGGGCCTTGGCCTCGTCCAGCAGCCCCCGGGCCATCATCTCGTCCACCCGCTGGTCGATGCGGGCATAGAGGTCTTGGCGCTCCCGGTAGTTGAGCAGGAGGGTCACCGCCTGGTAGCGGGGGGGCACGGCCTGGGTGCGCTGGTTGTGCTGGGAGATGGTCTCCCCGGTGTCGTACCAGACTTCCAGGGCCCGGAGGATGCGCTTTTCGTCGTTGGGGTGGACCCGGGCTGCCGCCGCCGGGTCGATGCCTTGGAGCTCAGCCCAAAGGGCCTGCAAGCCCTCCTGGGCGGCCCGGGCCTGTAGCCGGGCCCGGCTGTTTCCCGGGGGCTTGGGGGAGAAGTCCCGGCCGGAGAGGAGGCTGTCAATATACAGCCCTGTGCCCCCCACCAGGATGGGCTGCTTCCCCCGGCGGAGGATGTCCTCCAGGCAGCGCCCGGCCTCCTCCACATAGCGCCCCACGCTGTAGGGCTCCCTGGGGTCGGCCACCGCCAGCATATGGTGGGGGATGCCCCCCATCTCCTCCGGGGTGGGCTGCGCCGTGCCGATGGCCATGCCCCGGTAGAGCTGCATGGAGTCGGCGGAGACCACTTCCCCGTGGAAGCGCTGGGCCAGGGCCACCCCCAGCTTGGTTTTCCCTGTGGCGGTGGGGCCGCAGACCACGATAATTGGGGGGGCCATGGCAGAGCTCCTTTCTATTCCAGAAAATGTAGCAGAAAAATGCAGATGAGACATGACGAAAAAAAGAATAAATTGTGAACGGCGTTATGTCCGCTTGAATTGCCGCTCCAACTCCCCCTTGCCCAGCCGGATGGCCACGGGCCTGCCGTGGGGGCAGTATTTCACCTGGCCGCTGACCACCGCCTGGGCCACCACCCGGAGCTCTTCCGGGCTGTTGCGCTGGCCGCCCTTGATGGCGGCCTTGCAGGCCATGGTGTGGAGGACGGCGTCCCGGGCGGCGGCGGGGTCCGCCCCGGCGCCGCTGAGAAGCTGCTCCGCCAGCTCCCCCAGGGTGCCCTCCACCTGGCCGGGGCTGAGATAGTCCGGGATTTCCCGGATGACCAGGGAATCCCCCCCAAAGGGGGCGCAGGCAAAGCCGAAGCTGGACAGCAAATCCTGCTGTTCCAGCAGCACCGCCGCCTCCTGGGGGGGCGGGGTGAGGACCAGGGGTTCCAGCAGGGCCTGGGACATGGGGGTGTAGCCCTGGGCCTTCATGCGGTCGAAGTTCAGCCGTTCATGGGCGGCGTGCTTGTCGATGAAGAGGACCTCGCCGTCCAGCTCCACAATGAGGTAGGTTTGCAGGACCTCCCCGGCCAATCGCCAGGGGGCGGGCTCTGGGGTGGGGGGGTCCTGGGCGCTTTGGTCCCCAGGGGGGGCCTCCGGCAGGGGTTCCACCACCGGCTCTGGCGGGGGGACGGGAAGGCGTTCCTGGATGGGGGGGCCTGCCTCTTCCGCCGGTTCCGCCTGTTTGGGGGCCGGTGGGGATTGGGGGCTGGAATGCTCCGGCTTGGGCTGTGCCCCCTGCGCCGGGGATGCCTTGGGAGCCGGGGCTTCCCCGGCGGGTTCCCTCCCTTGTGCCGGTTCCGGCGGGGCGGGGGGCAGGTCTGCCTTGGCCTCCGGCCGCAGGAGATCGACGGTGGGCGTCCGAACCAGGGGGGCCGGGGTGGGGGTCAGGGTTTGGACGGCCTGCGCCGGGCGGGAAGTGCCTGCGGGCTTGGCGGCCTTGGGGGCGGAAAAGCTGGCGGTGGGGTGGGGGGTGTCGCCGCTGAGGGCGGAGAGGACGGCATAGTAAAGGCCCTGAAAGACCTTGTTTTCAAAGAGGAATTTTACCTCCGTCTTGGCGGGGTGGACGTTCACATCCACCTCGTTGGGCTTTACCGTCAGGTGGAGGACGCAGCCGGGGAATTTCCCCACCATCTTCTGGTTTTCATAGGCCCGTTCCAGGGCGGCCATCAGGAGCTTGGACTTCACCTGGCGGCCGTTGACGAAGAAGTGTTGATAGTTCCGGTTCCCCCGGCAGCAGGCGGGGAGGGAGACGAAGCCCTCCACAGTGACCCCTTCCCCCTCCCCCTTCACAGGGAGGAAGCCCAGGGCCAGGTCCCGGCCCAGGACGGCATAGAGGGCGGAGCGGATTTGCCCGTCCCCGGGGGTGATGAACTCCTGCTTTCCCTCCCGGAGGAATTTGACCGTGACCTCCGGGTGGGACAGGGCCAAGCGCTGGACCAGGGTGTGTACCGCGGCCCCTTCGGAGGCGTCCCGCTTCACGAATTTCAGCCGGGCGGGGGTGTTGAAAAACAGGTCCCGCACCACCAGGGTGGTGCCGGGGGGGCAGCCAGCCTGCTCCTGGGAGAGGACTTGCCCCCCCTCCAAGACCAGGCTGGTGCCCAGGGTGGCCCCTTGGGGGCAGGTGAACAGCTCCACCCGGGCCACGGCGGCGATGGCCGCCAGGGCTTCCCCCCGGAAGCCCAAGGTGCCGATGGCCTCCAAGTCCTGGGCGGCGCGCAGCTTACTGGTGGCGTGGCGCAGGAAGGCGGTTTGGCATTGGCCCTCGGGGATGCCGCAGCCGTTGTCCGTCACCCGGATCAGGGCCATGCCCCCCCGCTGGATTTCCACGGTGAGGCTGGTAGCCCCGGCGTCGATGGCGTTTTCACACAGCTCCTTCACCACCGAGGCGGGGCGCTCTACCACTTCCCCGGCGGCGATGAGGTCCGCCACATGGGGGTCTAATACCTGGATGTCTGCCATGGGCGTGCCTCCGATCTGTTAGCCGTAGCGGTCGTTGATGTTGGTTCGGATGTCCTTGATGATCTCCGCCGTGGCGGGGTCTTCCTTGCATTTTTTCTCCACCCGGCGGATGGAGTTGATGACGGTGGAGTGGTCCCGGCCTTGGAACTCCTTGCCGATGTCCGTGAGGGAGAGCTTGGTCATCTCCCGGATCAGGTACATGGCGATGTGCCGGGGGAAGGTGGTGTCCTTGGCCCGGGCCTGGCCCCGGAGGGCCGTCTCGGTCATGTTGAAGAACTTGCTCACCTCGTCGATGATCACGTCGGGGGTGGGGAGGATGTCCGTGGTGTCCTTGAGCATGTCCCGCACCGCCCGGGTCACGGAGGTGGCGTCCACCTTGCTGTCCAGCAGGTCCCGGTAGGCCAGGATTTTGTTCACGGTGCCCTCGATCTGCCGCACGTTGGCGGTGATGTTCTCCGCCACATATTGCAAAACCTCTTCCGGCAGCTCCACCCCCATGCGGATGGACTTGTTCTTGATGATGGCCATACGGGTTTCGTAGTCCGGGGGCTGGATGTCCGCCAGCAGGCCCCATTCAAAGCGGGTTTTCAAGCGGTCCTCTAGGCGCAGCATCTCCTTGGGGGGACGGTCGGCGGTAAAGACGATCTGCTTTTTTTCCTCAAAGAGGGTGTTGAAGGTGTGGAACATCTCCTCTTGGGTGGAGTCCCGGCCGGCGATGAACTGCACGTCGTCCATGAGGAACACGTCCGCCGAGCGGTACTTGTTCCGGAACTCCTGGTTCTTGCCCTTCTGGATGGCCCGGATGAGCTCGTTGGTGAAGGCGTCCCCCCGGATGTAGACGATGCGGTAGTCGGGGTGGGCGTTGTGGATGGCGTGGGCGATGGCGTAGAGCAGGTGGGTTTTGCCCAAGCCGGACTCCCCGTGGATGAACAGGGGGTTATAGCTCTCCCCGGGCTTTTGGGACACCGCCAGGGCGGCGGCGTGGGCGAACTTGTTGGAGCTGCCCACCACGAAGCGCTCGAAGGTGTAGTCCTCCGTGCCGGGGAGGAAGCGGGAGGAGGAGTCCTTGTGGGTGTACTTCTCCCGCTGCCCTTCCCCCAGGATCAGCACGTCCATCTCCGAGGCGAAGAGCTCATAGAGCGCCTTTTGGATGTCGGGCACATAGCGGTTTTGCACGATGTTTTGGATGATAGGGGAGGGGATGTACAGCACGAAGCGGGTCTCTTCCAGAGCCACAGGCTCCACTTCGGAAAACCAGGTGTTCACGGCGGTCTCCGTGAGGTGGTTGCGTAACATATCCAGGATTTTTTCCCATACTCCGATGGCGGGATTCATATACTTGCTCTCCTTTGGCCCCTGGGCCTCTTTTTTCTGCCACAATTCTATTGAGTAGTTCAGTATACCAGATTTTTCGCGGTATAGCAAGGTATTTGGCGGGGTTGTCTTGGGGCACCCGCCCCCATCGCAAATTTTCTCTTGACATAGCGCCCCCCCTTCCCTTATAATAGCGTTCATGTAATTGCGCATTTCTTTTGACAACCGCGGCCGGGCTGCCCTCGGCCGTTGTGGTGGGCGGGCCTGTCCCGCTGGAAATAGATACAGGAGGTGTATCGGAATGGTTCGTACCTATCAGCCCAAAAAGCGTCAGCGCTCCAAGGAGCACGGCTTCCGCAAGCGGATGCACACTGCCAATGGCCGCAAGGTCCTGGCCCGTCGCCGCGCCAAAGGCCGTGCCCGCCTGACCCACTGATGCCAGGGCAATCGCATATCGACAGATCACCAGAAAGGGCGGGGAAACAGCTTCCACCGCCCTTATTGGCTTGGCGGGAAACCCGCCGCCGGTATGCCCTTGCCCGCCGTACTCCCAGGGGAGAAACACCGTGAAGTATACCGTCTCCTTAAAAGAAAACAGGCTCTTCCGCCGGCTCTACGCCCGTGGCCGCAGCGCCGTGGCCCCCACCATGGTCCTCTATTGCCGCCCCAACGGCAGGGGGGAAAACCGCCTGGGGCTCACCACCGGCACCAAGCTGGGCAATGCCGTGGTGCGCAACAAGGTCCGCCGCCGCCTGCGGGCCATCTACCGCACCCACGAGGCCCTGCTGCGCCCGGGCTTCGACATCGTCATTGTGGCCCGGATGCAGGCGGTGCAGCGGCCCTATGCCCAGATGGAGGAGCAGTTCCTGCGCCTGGCCAAAAAGCTGCGCCTGACCCGGGAGGAGACGGGGGGCAAGGCCCCCAAAAAGGAGGGCGCCCCATGAAAGCCCTGCTCCTGGCCCTGATCCGCTTCTACCAGCGCGGCATCTCCCCTCTGCGCCCCCCTTGCTGCCGCTTCATCCCCACCTGCTCCGCCTACGCCCTGGAGGCCATTGAAAAATACGGGGCCTTAAAAGGCGGGTGGCTGGCTTTGCGGCGCATCCTGCGCTGCCACCCCTTCCACAAACAGGACAGCATCGCCTACGACCCTGTGCCCTGAGGGGGCGGCGCGCCTGCCCGGTTCGCCGGGACCCAAGAAACTTGGAGGCAATGATTCCATGACCATGATTCTCACCCCATTCGCCAAGCTGATCCTGTGGTTCTACGAGATCACCGGCAGCTACGCCATCGCCCTGGTCCTCTTCGGCCTGGTGGTGCGTATGATCCTCTTCCCCGTCTTTCTGAAAGGGCGCAAGAGTATGCTGGCCATGAGCGGCCTGGCGGAAAAGCAAAAGGTCCTGCAACAAAAGTACATGCGCGATAGACAGCGCTACAGCATCGAGCTGCAAAAGCTCTACGAGGAGGAGGGGGTCAAGCCCTCCGGGGGCTGCCTGTGGTCGTTCCTGCCCATGCCCTTCCTCATGCTGCTCTACCTGGTCATCCGCCGCCCCCTGACCTACCTGATGGGGATGTCGGAGGATATGTTCAACTCCGTGTCCAACCTGCTCTATGGCGAGGTGCTGGACTACAAGAACCAGCAGCTGCAAATGGCCCAGGATGTGTTCTTGAACCACGACCGCATCACCTCCGCCGTGCCGGAGCTGTCGGATATGCCCATGATCGACTTCTCCTTCCTGGGCGCAAACCTCAGCAGCACCCCTCATTTCATGTTCTGGAAACAGGAGGACCTGCTGCCAGCCTTTGTGCTGTTCATGATCCCCGTGGTCTCCGCGGTGCTGAACATCGTCACCACCCGGGTGTCCACCAGCGTCAACGCCAAGATCACCGGGGCCAGCCGCACCATGGACCAGAACACCAAAATGACCATGTTCATGATGCCCCTGTTCTCCCTGTGGATCTGCTTCACCCTCCCCGCCGCCCTGGGCATCTACTGGATTGCCAACAGCGTCTTTGCTATCCTCCAGGAGTACATGAACATCCCCTTCCTGCGCAAGCACCAGAAGAAGCTGGAAGAGGACAAGGTCAAGCGGAGGGAAGAGGAAAAGGAACGGGTCAAGCAGGAGAAGAAGGCCCAGGCCGAGGCCAAGAAAAAGGCCGCCGAGGAGATGCGCCGCATCCAGATGGAGCGCAAGGTCAACAAGAGCCTTGCCGCCGCCAGCCGGGTGGGCATGCGCACCTATGCCCGCGGCCGCAGCTATGACCCCGACCGCTACCCCAGCTACCCCTATCGGGAGATCGCCGAGATCGTCCAGGAGCAGGAGGCGCAGCGGGAGCGTATGATGGCGGAAAAGGCCGCCGGGAAGGGCAAGAAGGACGCCGCCATGCCGCCCCCACCTGCCGCCCCCGCCGATCCCGCCCCCGTGGACACCGCCCCGGCGGAGGAGGAGGCCATCCCGGCACCCCTGACCACCCAGGAGCTGGAGGCCCAGACCTTGGAGAATATCCAGGCTGAACAGGAAGAAGAATAAGGAGAGATGGCCTTATGTTGAAATGGATAGAAGCCACCGGCAAGAACGAAGATGCCGCCATCCAAAACGCCCTGGAACAACTGGGGCTGGACCGGGACAGTGTTTCCGTGGAGGTCTTGGAGCGGGCCAAGAGCGGCTTTTTTGGCCTTGGCGGCAACCCCGCTAAGGTGAAAGTGACCTACGAGGCCCCCGACGAAGCCCCCCCGGCCCAGGAACCCGTCCCCCAGCCTGCCCCTGCCGCCCCCCAGCCGGAGACACCCGCCGCCCCCAAACGGCGGGCCCCCAAGGGCAGCCGCCAGCCGGAGCAAGAGGCCCAGACAGCGCCCCCCGCCGAAAAACCCGTCCCGGAAGCCCCCCCGGCACCCCACCCCGCTGAGGAAGCTGCCCCAGAGGCCGCCCAACCCGCCGCTGCCATCCAGGACCCCCCGTTGGAGGGGGCAGAGCTGGAACAGCGGGTCCAGGGCTTCCTTCTGGGCTTGCTGGAACACATGGGCGTCAGCGCCCAGGTGAAGGTCCAGCCCCAGGGAGAGCGGGGGGTGCAGGTTACCCTGGAAGGGGAAAAGCTGGGCTCCCTCATCGGCCACCGGGGGGATACCCTGGACGCCATCCAGCAGCTGACCAACTACGCCGTGAACCGGGGCCGCAGCCACCGGGTGCGCATCCACGTGGACGCGGAGAACTACCGGGCCCGGCGGGAGGAATCCCTCCAACGCCTGGCCACCAAGGTGGCAGGGAAGGTGGTCAAATACCGCCGCAACATCACCTTAGAGCCCATGAACGCCTACGAGCGCCACGTAATCCACGAGACCTTGCAGGACTACCCCGACATCGTCACCTATTCCACCGGCGCAGAACCCAACCGCCGCACAGTTATCGCATTCTCCCGTGGAAAACATGCCTATTAAGATGAATGTAGATTAAAGTTTTCGTCCACCTTTTTCAGTCGAAGCGCGAAGCCGTCATGAGCAGCGGGCTAAGCCCCGGAGCGCAGGCGAAGCCCAAGGAGGGGCCATAGGCCCCGGATGGGTTCGCCGGAGTCGGAGGGGCTTAGAACCGCGTCGCGAATAGGCGTAGCGTGACACCAAAAGGTGGCAGGGTGCAGGGGCAGCGCCCCTGCCGGGTTTGGGCGGAGCCCAACCTAACCGTCGTTTGAACGAAGGAGATGACCCACATGTCTGATCTGCGCCCGCGCATCCACCCCCAGCTGCAAGCCTGGTACGACGCCTCCCCTGGCTTCGACTTCGACCACTTGGAGGACTTCGTGGCCCGCTGCAACGCCCAAGAGCTGGAAAACCTCAAGGAGGACCCCGCCGTCAGCGTCCGGGACCAGAGGATCCCCGGCCCGGAAGGGGCCCCGGAGGTGAAATTGCGCATCTATGAGCCCAAAGAGCGCCCCGGTGACACCCTCCCCGGCCTGCTGTTCTTCCACGGGGGTGGCTTCCTCTTTGGCAGCGTCTACCGCCAGGAGGCTCTGTGCCAGCGCTATGTGAAAAACGTGGGCTGTGTGGTGATCTCTGTGGAGTACCGCCTCTCCCCCAAGTGGACCGCCCCCGCCGCCCTGCTGGACTGCTACGAAGCCCTGCTGTGGGTCCACGCCCACGGCCAGGCGCTGGGGGTGGACCCGGAACGGCTGGCGGTGTCCGGCCTCTCCGCCGGGGGGAACCTGGCGGCGGCGGTGGCCCTGTACGCCCGGGATAAGAAGGGCCCCGCCCTCTGCCTGCAAATGCCCCTGTACGCGGAGCTGGATTACCGTTTGGATACCCCCTCCGCCCAGGAGATCACCGACAAAAAGGTCTGGTGCCTGGACAACTGCCAAGTATCCTGGGAGAAGCTCCTGGGGCCGGGGGGGCTGCCCAGCCAGTATGTCTCCCCCGCCTTGGCCAAGGACCTGACGGGCCTGCCCCCCCTCTTCTCCTATATCGGCCAGTTGGACCCAGGCCGGGACGAGAACATCCAGTATTGGAGCCGGCTGATGGCGGCGGGGGTCCCCGTGGAGTACCACGTATTCCCTGGCTGCTACCACTGCTTTGAGCTCAGCGTCCCCGACGCGGACCCCAGCCAAGTGGCCTATGCTCTGAGCTACGCCGCCCTGCGGCGGGCCTTCGGGGCCCAGCCATGACCCCCCTGGAACAGCGCATGGCCCGGCGGAGGCTGAGCCATGCCTACCTGGTCACCGGGGAGGCACGGGAGGCCCTGGCGGGGCAGTTGGCCGCCGCCTGGGTCTGTACCGGGGCCACGCCCCCCTGCGGGGGCTGTTCCGGCTGCCGGAAAGCCGCCCAGGGCATCCACCCGGATATCATCCTGGCAGACCCGGAAGGGGAGGGGCTCAAGGCGGAGCAGGTCCGGGCCCTGCGGTCCGACGCCTATATCCGCCCCAACGAGGCCCCCGCCAAGGTGTATGTCCTCCCCCACGCCCATTTGCTCAACCCCACAGGGCAGAATATCCTCCTAAAGCTGGTGGAGGAGGGGCCGGCCTACGCCCGCTTCCTCTTCCTGACCCCCAACCCGGACCTGTTGCTGCCCACCATCCGCTCCCGCTGCGAGACCCTCCGGGCCGGGGGGGAGGCGGAGGCGGAGGCCAGCGCCCAGGGGGCCGTGTTGGCCTCCTGCTTTATGGGGGCGGCCTCCACCCTGGAAGCCCTGCCCTTCCTGGTCTCCTTGGAGAAGAAGAGCCGGGAAGAGCTGGCCCTGCTCCTGGAGGAGGCCCACAACCGCCTGGTGGAGGAGGCCAGCCGCCAGCCCAAGCTGCTGGAAGCGGTGGACCGCCTGGAACCCATCCGGGCCGCCAGTGCCTTCAACATCAGCCCCGGCCATCTGGCGGGGTGGATCATGGCGGTGTTATAGCCGCCGCAGTTGAAAAGAAGCCATCGGGTCTTTTCAACCTAAGGAGTAACTAAATTTTATGGAAATCATCAGCGTTCGCTTCCGCAGTGAAGGGAAGCAATACTATTTTGACCCCCAGGGTGCCACCTACCGGCCAGGGGACGGGGTGATGGTGGAAACTGCCGCCGGCATGGAGTATGCCACCTGCGTCCGGGGGAACTTTGAGCACCCCACGGAAACCCTGGTCAACCCCCTGCGCCCGGTGCTGCGCCTGGCCAACCAGGCGGACCTGCTCATCGTGGAGCGCAACCGGGAGAAGGAGAAGTACGCCTTCCGGGTCTGCCAGGAAAAGATTTTGGAACACAAGCTGGAAATGAAGCTGGTGGGGGTGGAGTGCGCCTTTGAGGGCACGAAAATCCTCTTCTTCTTCACCTCCGAGGGGCGGGTGGACTTCCGGGGCCTGGTGAAGAGCCTGGCCGCCGTGTTCCACACCCGCATTGAGCTGCGGCAGATTGGCATCCGGGACGAGGCCAAGCTCCTGGGGGGGCTGGGTGTGTGCGGCCGCCCCTTCTGCTGCGCCTCCTTTTTGAAGGACTTCCAGCCGGTGTCCATCAAGATGGCGAAAACCCAGAACCTGTCCCTGAATCCCACCAAAATTTCCGGCACCTGTGGCCGTTTGATGTGCTGCCTGAACTATGAGCAGCATGCCTATGAGGATTTGGCCAAAACCTGTCCCCGGGCGGATTCCTTCGTGGAGACCCCCGACGGGGCGGGGACCATCATCAGCGTCAACACCCTCCGGGAGACCTGCCGGGTCCGCCTGGACAGCGCCCCGGACAGCCTGAGCACCTATCACAACAGTGAGCTGCGGGTTGTCCGCAACGGCAAGGGCAAGCGCCCCGAGGGCTACGTGGAGCCCCCCAAGGCAGAGCTGGAAAAGCTCCGCCGGCCCCCCGACCCGGGGACAGAGCCCAGCACCAGCCAGTTGGCCTCTGCCCTGGACCAGTATATGTCTACCTACCAGGCACTTGAGGAGGCAGGCAGCCCTGCCCAGCCTGCTGGCACCCACGAGCGTGGGGGCGAGGGCAACCGCCGCCGCCACCACCGCAGCAGCCGCAGCCGCGGCGGCAAGGGAGACAAGCCACCAGAGCGCCGGGACGGCAAGAAAGGCCGTTCCCATTGGCGCCGCCGGGGCGGCGGACGGCGAAAGCCGCCTATGGACTGAGCCGCCGCCCCATATATAGAGAGAGAAAAGGCACGGGACCGCCCCAGCGTAAGCTGGTGGCGGTCCCGTGTCGTTTTTCATAGGCTTACAAATCAATCAAAGGCCAGACCCAAGTACCCCTCCTGCTTGTGGTACTTGGCTTTCAGCTCCTGGTCATACCAGGTAATCATGCCGAAGGGCTGGACATAGCTGCCGTTGATGCCGTCCCAGAAGGCTGGGGTGCGGATGTGGTAGCGGATGGCGTCCAGCTCCTGGCTGATGACCTCCACCGCCTGGAGCATCTTCTCCTGGGGGAGCATCAGCTCCTTCACCAAAAGGCGGCGCTGCTGGACATACTCAATGGCCGCACAGCCCACCGTGTCCCCAAACTCCAGCTTGAACAGGTCGCCGCCGAAGAGGTGGCTGCCAATCTGCTGGAACTGGACCATGTGGTCGGTGTAGGTCATGTGGAAGGTGCCTTTCAAATAAGTCTCCCGAATCTCATTGTACTCCTTGGGGGAGATGGGGGCCATGGTGCCGCCGCCGGTGTTCCCGGTGAGGTTGGAGGTGAGTACCTCCACCTTCCGGGTGGCGAAGCACTCCTGCATCCCGATGGCCTCGAAGAAGCGGTGGAGGGAGGGGGAGGCGGGCACCAGGACCATGGCCTTCATGCCCTTTTCCTTTAGGTATTGGTCGCCGTAGCTGAGGAGCTGCCGGGCGTGGCCCTTCCCCTGGACGTAGGGGTTGGTGGCCAGGGCGTAGACGTAGCCCACGGGGACTTCTGTGCCGTCGGGGAAGGCCAGGGTGCTGGGGAGCATGGCGGCCATGGAGTTGATTTCCCCGTCCTCGTCCACCACCAGGACTTGATCCGGGGTGCAGAATTTTTGGTAGAATACGTCGATATAGGCGCTGGCGTCCCCGAAACACTTTTTCCAGAGCTCTTTTTGCAGGGGGACGTCTGCCTGGGTGGAGCTGCGAATGGTTATCATAGAGCATACCTCCTATAGATATACAAAATATACAATCATAGTGGAGAATCCATGAGATACAGCGGGTTTCCCGCTGTGCTTATTGTTCCACCGCGTAAATTTTTTCCCCCATCAAGTCTGGGTAGTAGGACTGTTTTGCTTTGCGCAGGCCGGGCAGGCCCATGTCCTCCTCCCGGTTGAGGTAGCGGATGTCGGGGTAGTGTTCCCGGACCCAGCGGGCGAAGGAGCGGGTGACGGCGGGGTAGGCCCCCTGGATATCCTCCCGGGCCCGTTCAAAGCTCACGTCGAACACCGTGGGGCTCAGGGGCGCCCCCAGGGTGAAGCCCAAAAGCTGGTCCTGCCAGCGCAGGACCAAGCCGTGGATGCCCAGCAGGGCCCGGTCTTGGAGGGCCCGCTGCAGGGCCCGGTGCTCCCGGTCTAAGGAGCGCAGGCCCTGGGCGGTCTCCCGCTCCTTGGCGGCCTTCAGCCAGTTCCGGTCCAGCGCCTGGCACAGGGGGAGGTCCGCGTCGGTCATGGGGGCCCAGGTCCAGCCGGGGCAGTTCTCGTCCAGGCGGTGGATGTGGTTGCGCTTGGCGTGGAGCTTCTTCCCCGGCAGCTGCGCCAGGCGCTGGACCTCATAGAGGTAGTCAAAGCCGTCCCGCAGGGGCTGGAAGGAGAAGCGGCCGGGGTAGTGTTCTTCCAGGCAGGCCTGGTGCTCCGCCGTCAGGGAGGCCAAACGCAGGGGTTCGTCCAGACGGTGGGCGTCTTGGAGGATGGCGTCCAGGGCGGGGCGGGGGTCCCCCCGGCCGGCAGGCCAGAGATAGACCGTCCCCTGGCTGTTGTGCAGGCGCACCAGCAGGCGCTGTTCCAGGGGGGCAATCTCGGTGGAATAGGCGTCCCGCCAGCAGCACAGCAGGGGGAAGCTGTAGTCGCACAGGGGCAGCCCCTCCGCCATCAGCAGGGGCTGGGCCCAACCGCGCTGGGCGGGGGTGGGTGCTTGAAAGCGTATCATAATCGTTGCAACCGGTTCCTCTTATAGTGTAATGGGTTTGATTTCGTACTTGTTGTTCCGGGCAATCTCGTCCAGGCGGATTTCCTCGGTGATGGAGGAGAGGAGGTTGTAAGCCGCCCCCTGGTGCTTGGCCCGGCCGGTGCGGCCGATGCGGTGGACATAGTATTCCCCCTCTTCGGGGATGTCATAGTTGATCACTGCGTCCACATCGTCGATGTCCAGGCCCCGGGCGGCCACGTCGGTGGCCACCAGCACCCGCAGCTCCCCCTTGCGGAAGGCGGTGAGCACCTGCTCCCGGACCTTCTGCCCCAGGTCCCCGTGGATGCACTGGGCGGAGATCTGCCGCATGCGCAACAGGCCGGTGATGCGGTCGGTGTTGTTCTTGGTGTTGCAGAACACAATCACCCGGTCCAGCTTTTGGGTTTCCAGGATGGTGGTGAGCAGGTCCACCTTGCCCCCCAGGTCCACTTTTAGGCGGTACTGGCTGATTTTGGGGCGGTTCTCTTGGAGGGGGCGCACCACGATTTCCACAGGGTCGCGCTGGTAGACCCAGGAGATATCCATGACCTCCCGGGAGATGGTGGCGGAGAACATCCCCAGGTTCCGGCGGTTGGGGATTTGCTTGAGGATGTGGGTGACATCCTTGATGAAGCCCATGTCCAGCATCCGGTCGGCCTCGTCCAGCACCACGGTTTCCACCTTATGCAGGCGCACGGTGCGGCGCTTCATGTGGTCCATCAGCCGCCCCGGGGTGGCCACCACGATTTGCGGGCGTTTTTTCAAGAGGTTGATCTGCCGTTCAATGGGCTGCCCGCCGTAGAGGCAGGCCACCCGGATGCCGGGGAGGAAGGCGCACAGCTGGCGCAGCTCGTCCTGAATCTGCATGGCCAGCTCCCGGGTGGGGGCTAGGATCAGGCCGGTGACGTCCAGGCCCTGGGGGTTGGTGTGCTCCACCATGGGGATGCCAAAGGCAAAGGTCTTGCCGGAGCCGGTGGGGGCCTTGGCAATGACGTCCTTCCAGTCCTTGAAGCAGGGGATGGCCCCGGCCTGGACCGGGGTGGCCAGGGTGAAGCCCTTTTCATCCAGGGCCCGCAGCAGGCCAGGGGAGAGGTTCATTTCGCTGTATCGTAAATCGAGTTCCACTGTGGTGCCGTTGATTTCCATGCAAATAACGTCCTTTTTTCCATTTTCTCTATCTTACCACAAGCGGGTGGGGGAATCAAGCTCTGGGTTTGAGAGAGTGAAAACGGTAACAAAAAGTACTTTTTCTTCCCGTGGCTTTATGGTATAATGTACTTTCAAAATTTATAGATATAGGAACGAAGCATTGTGATGAAAGAGAACCTTCCAGCGTCCGCCCCCGATGGGATCATCGAGGGCCGCAACGCCGTCACCGAGGCCCTGCGGGCGGGGACGGCCATAGATAAGATATACCTGCTCAAAGGCGAGGGGGACAGCGCCCTGGGCCACATTGCCTCCGCCGCCCGGGAGCGGGGGATTGTGGTGTCCCACGCCGACCGGCGCAAGCTGGACGCCATGAGCCGCACCCATGCCCACCAGGGGGTCATTGCCGTGGCGGCGGTGCGGGAATACGCCAGTGTGGAGGACATCCTGGCCGCCGCCAAGGCCAAGGGGGAGGCCCCCCTGGTGGTGATCTGCGACGAGCTCACCGACCCCCACAACCTGGGGGCGGTGATCCGCACCGCCGAGTGTGCCGGGGCCCACGGGGTGGTCATTCCCAAGCGCCGCTCCGCGGGGCTCACCGCGGTGGTGGCCAAGACCTCCGCCGGGGCGGTGAGCCACCTGCCGGTGGCCCGGGTGGCCAACCTGGCCTCCCTGTTGGAGCGCTTGAAGAAGGAGGGGCTGTGGATTTTCGGCGCCGCCGCCGAGGCTGCCACCCCCCTGTATGACGCGGACTTGAAAGGCCCTGCCGCCATTGTCATTGGCTCCGAGGGCAGCGGCATGAGCCGCCTGGTGGCGGAGCGCTGCGACGTGCTGGTGAGCATTCCCCTGCGGGGGAAGCTGAACTCCCTCAATGCCAGCGCGGCGGCGGCGGTGCTGCTTTACGAAGCCGTGCGGCAGCGGCTGTGACTTTGATTGATGAGGCTATCCTATGGCAGATGATAACTACAGCTTAAAGGACATACTGTGGGAGTATTCCGACTTCCCCCCCCCAGGCAAAGGCCCTGCCCCCCTGGCGCCCCAGGCGCCGGAGCTGTCGGTGGCCAAGCCCCCGGCGGAGAAGGCCCCGGCGGCCCAGCCTCCAAAGGGGGAGGCCTCCCAGCCCGAGGGGCAGGCCATGGAGGCCACCCGGCGCTTTACCCCTGGCTCCAAGCCCCCAGCGGGGAGCCCCCCACCAGTCCAGGCCCCACCCCCCGCGCCGCCTCAGGCCACCCCCCAGGCAGGGGCTGCCTCCCAGGCAGGGGCCGCCTCCCAGGCCACCGTACCGGCCCAAGGGGGGCCCGTGGTGGAGGAGATTGCCAAGACAGTCCAGGCGGCGCAGCAGCAGGCCCCTGCGGCCCCCCAAGGGGGGGGCCAGCCCAGCGCTGCCCCGGGGCCGTCCCAGGCTGCCCCGGAAAGCGGCCCAGAGGAGGGGGATACCTCCCCTGCCCCGCCAGAGGCAGAAGCCCCGGCGGAGGGGGCCGCCCCCCAGCAGGAGGAGGGGCAGGCAGCCCCGGCATCCAACGCCCCCCAGGACAGCGACGAGGAGGATGAGGAGGAGGAAGGGGAACCCCAAGAAGTCCCCACCTCTGACGGGCCGGACTTGTTGGTCTTTGGCGAGAAGGAGCCGGGGGAGGCCGGGCAGGTCCAGGGCCCGCCACCGCCTAAGGCGTCCCCGCCGCCAGAGGGGGGCGAAACCGCCCAGGCCGAGGGGGCGGAGGCCGGACGTAAATTCCACTTCCCCTGGGAGCGCCAGGCCAAGGCCCCCGTGGAGCCGCCGCCAGACGCCCCCCCAGGGCAGTTGGCCAAGGAGTATGAGGAGGTGTTGGGGGGCTTGCAGCCCCGCTGCATCTTCTCCATGGTGGTGGCGGTGGTGCTGCTGGCCATCACTTACACCAAGGTCAGCGGCCTGTTCCCCATGTTAAACGGCCTGATCCCGGACAAGCTGCTCTTGCCGGTGGGGCTGGTGCTCTTTGGGGTGTGCGCTGTGCTGGCCTTAGAGGTGTTGGAGGAGGGTGTGATGCACCTGATCCACCTGCGGCCCAATGAGGACAGCCTGGCGCTGTTTGCCACCCTCTTTACCGTGGTGGACACCGCCACCATGATGACCATGGAGTTCCGGCCCTTTACGGTGCCGTTTTTGGCCCCCTGCGCCCTGGTGCTGGCCTTCCACCTGTTGGGGCATTATTTCACCATCTCCACCCGCTGGGAGGCCTGCAAGACAGCCGCCACCGTGGCCCAACCCTACGTGGTCACCAAGGACCCGGAAATCTACGGCAGCCAGAGCGCGTTTCGCAAGTGGATTGGCACCCCCGCTGGCTTCGGCAGCCAAATCCGCAGCACCAGCCAGGGGGCCCTGCGCTTCCAGCGGCTGACCATTGTGCTGCTGGCGGCCTGCCTGGGCTTAGGCCTGCTGACCACCGTGGCCCACCACCAGCCCAAGCTGGTGTTCTGGTCCCTGTCGGCCCTGTTCACCGCCGCCGCCACCCTGGGGGCGCCTATGATGCTGAGCTTGCCGGCAAAGCTCCTGAGCAAGAAGCTCTCCCGCCTGGGGGTGGCCCTGGCAGGCTGGCCTGGGATCGACAACAGCCGGGGCTGCCGCACCGCCGCCCTGGGGGACTACGACCTCTACCCCCCTGGTTCCGTGGTCATCACCAAGGCCACCCCCCTGGGGGCCTTCTCTGCCGAGCGGGTGGTGTCCCTGGCCGCCTCGGTGGTTCGGGTGTCCGCCTCCGGGCTGGCCTACCCCTTCGACCGCCTCCTTCAGGAATACCACGGCAACTACTCCGCCGTGGAACGGCTGCTGATGCAGCCCGGGGGCCTGGCGGGGCAGATCGGCGGGCTGCAGGTCCACGTGGGCAACAGCGGCTTTATGAGCCGCCTGGGCCACACCATCCCCCCGGAGATCAAGGCCAAGGACGCCATTTTCTGTGCCGTGGACGGGGACTTAGCCGGGGCCTTTACCCTGCGCTATACCCTCCATCCCACCATCCTACCCGCCCTGCGGGCCATGTTTGCCCATCGGCTCAACCCCCTGCTGGTGACCCGGGACTTCAACCTCAGCCCCCACCGGCTGCGGCTGAGTGGGCAGCTCCCGGCCAATAAAATCAACTTCCCGGACCTGCAAAAGCGCTTCCTGCTCTCTGGCCCCAACCAGAAGCACGACAACACCTTGGTGGCGGTGCTGTGCCGGGAGGGCTTGCCGCCCTTCTCCGATGCCCTCATCAGCGCCCGCCGCATCCGGAGGGCCCACTGGCTGAACACCATCCTGGTGTGTGCCAGCGCCTGCGTGGGGGTGTTCCTCACCGCCACCCTGTCCAGCGGCGGGGCCACCGTGGCCCTCACCGCCTGGACCCTGTCTATGTACCTGCTGCTGTGGTTCGTGCCGCTGCTGTTCCTGTCCCTCTGGGTGACGCAGTATTGAAGGGCAAGATGGAGGACGGCGTTTTTTCCAGAACCCCAGTAATACAAAGAAAAATCCAGGCCCAAAAACAACCCCCGGTCCCAAAGACCGGGGGTTGTTTGACGAACATCTGTTTGATTTCCTAGGAAAAGTGTGGTATACTACGGGCAAAGCAAACGCCGTTCCCCAAGGAGGGTGAGAGCATGGACAGACTGACCCCCAAACAGCAGGCGCTGTGTGACTTCCTGCGCCAGTTCACCCAGGAGCGGGGCTATCCCCCCACTGTCCGGGAGATCGGGGAGCACCTGGGCTTGCGTTCCACTTCCAGCGTCCACTTCCACCTGAAAAAGCTCCTGGACGCGGGCATTGTCTACATGGAGCCGGGAAAGACCCGCTCCATCACCCTGGTGGAGGAGGCCTTGCCCCCAGAGGGGCAGATCCCCCTGCTGGGCAACGTAGCCGCCGGGTCCCCCATCCTGGCGGAGGAGTGCATTGAGGAATACATCCCCTTTGACACCGGGGGCCGCCCAGAGGAGTATTTTGCCCTGCGGGTGCGGGGGGAGTCCATGCTGGGGGCAGGGATTTTACCCGGGGACCTGGTGGTGGTTCACAGCCAACAGGAGGCTCGCCGGGGGGAGATCGTGGTGGCCCTCTTCGAGGACGAGGCCACAGTCAAGACCCTGTCCTACCGGGACGGCGGCCTCTGGCTGCTGCCGGAGAACCCGGACTACGAGCCCATCGACGGCCGGATGGCCCAGATCATCGGGAAGGTGGTGGGGTTGGTACGGCGGTATTGAATGGGCGCCTTTTGTGTCCCGCTGGGGACAGATAGTATAAAGCTGGGAACCTGGCAACAGGCTCCCAGCTTTTTTCATGGGCTCAGACCCGCCAGTCCAGCTCCCCCCGGTCCAGGATGGCCTTGCCGCTGTCCCGGTTGAGGAGCCGGAAGGCGGCTTTTCCCGCGTCCAGCGTCCAAAGCTGCAGCTGGATGGGGGTGTCGGGGTAGAGGACGGTTTTCATGGCGGCGTACATCCGCGTGAGGCGCTCCGGCTGACCGGGGAAGAGGGTTTCCACCGCCAGGCGGCAGGCGAAACCAAAGGCGCACAGGTCATGGACCACCGGCCCCGCTAAGCCCTGGCGCTGGATGGTGTCCCGGTCGATGTGGACCAGGTTGGTGTCCCCGGTGAGGCGGTAGAGCAGGTGCTGGTTGCCGGCGATCTGGCCGTCGGCGGTGAAGTCCGGGGTCCGGTCAGGGATGCGGCTCTCCCGCCGGGGCAGGGGTTCCCCGCCGTAGCCCCCCAGGGAGGGGAAGAGGGTGGCGCAGCGGTTGGTACACAGCAGGTTGCCCCCCTCGTCAAAGACCTCCACCTGGGAGCGGGCCACCATACCCCGGCCTTCCCCCCGGTCGAAGAGGTGGGTGAGCACGTCCCGGGAGAGGAAGCTGCCCTTCATCGGCGGGATGGGGCGGTGGTAGAGGAATTCATAGTCGTAGTTCACAAAGGGCCGCTCCGGTTGGAGCTTGTCCGTGAGGATGGCGGGGATGGACCAGGGGCGCGGGGGCTTGGGGCTGACGTTGAGGGTGCTCCAATAGGGGGTAACCCCAAAGGTGGGGATGCACTGCAAGTCCTTTTCGTAGGTGTACTGGGGTTCCTCCCAGCCTGCCCCCACCGCCAGGGCGTAGAGGACGGCATCCCGCCAGGTGTAGGCCATGGTCCGCCAGCCGGTGGACAGGCCGATGAGATCGTTGTATTGTGTCGACATAAACTAGCTCCTTTTACTGTTCCAAATAGGCCCGCAGCGCGTCCAGCCGCTTTTCCATCACCCGCCGCCCCATGTCGTACACCGCCTGGATTTTCTCCCGGTTATGCTCCACCTTGCCGATGTCCAAGGGGGCCTCCGGCCGGAGGACGAACAGCTCCCCCCGGCGCTCTTTCTCCCGGATGTAGGCGGTGGTCTCGTTGTAGCGCTGGTGGCGGCGGGCCATGGTGTCCAGCAGCTTGGGGTACTTGCGCAGGGCCAGGCGCATCAGGGGCAGGGCGGAATTTTTCTCCTTCACGAAGCCCAGGGGCTGGGTGAGGATGACCACATTCCGGTCATAGCCCAAGGACTCCATCTTTTGGATGGGGATGGAGTCCGCCATGCCCCCGTCCAGCAGGCGCAGGCCCCCCACCTCCACCACCCGGGCAGCCAGGGGCATGGAGGCGGAGGCCCGGAACCACTGCAAGTCCTCCTCCCCGCCCTCTAGGCAGTTGCGGTACACCGCCTGCCCGGTCTCCACGTCGGCGGCTACCACGTAGAAGTCCATGGGGGAGGCCCGGTAGGCCGCCCGGTCGAAGGGGTCCAGCTTGTTGGGGATCTCCCGGTAGCAAAATTCCCCCCCGTAGAGGTCCCCGGTTTTCAGGAAGGAGCGGAAGCTGCAATAGCGGGGGTCCTGGCAAAAGCGCAGGTTATACCGCAGCACCCGCCCCGGCTGGTTGGATTTGTAGTTGCAGCCAAACACCGCCCCGGCGGAGACCCCCATGATCCCGTCAAAGGAGATGCCCCGCTCCATCATCACATCCATCGCCCCGGCGGAGAACATCCCCCGCATGGCGCCGCCTTCTAACACCAGACCACGCTTCATTGCCAGTCCCTCCTCTGTGGGATTTTTGTACTATCCTACCACCTCATGGGCAATTTGTAAAGCTGAGAAAAGCGGGGCTTGCGGAAGGGCGGAGGCATCGGGTATAATGGGGGCAGAGGAGGGGGACGAAAGGGCTGGCTCGCCATGGAGCCGGCCCTTTTTCTGCCTGGGGGCGGGAAAACTTTCCCCTTTGCCTTGCCACACAGCCCGATTTGTGGCATGATAGAACAAACCACAAGAGGGGAGGGCGTACCATGCTCCACAAGATTCGCTCCCTGGGCCTCCAGGGCATCTATGGCTACGAGGTCACCGCCGAATGCGACCTGGCCGGGGGCCTGCCCAACTTCGACATTGTAGGCCTGCCGGACGCGGCGGTGAAGGAGGCCAGGGAACGGGTGCGCTCGGCCATCAAGAACAGCGGCTTCAGCTTCCCCGTGGGGCGGATTACGGTAAACCTGGCCCCGGCCAACCTGCGCAAATCCGGCACGGTGTATGACCTGCCCATCCTGGTGGGCATCCTCTCTGCCAGTGGGCAGCTGTGTTGGGAGGACCCGGACTGTGCCTTTGTGGGGGAACTCTCCCTGGGGGGCGCCCTGCGCCCGGTGGTGGGGATGCTGCCCATGGCCCTGGCGGCCAAGGCGGCGGGGGTGAAGCGGCTGTATGTGCCCCAGAGCAGCGCGGCGGAGGCCACCATCGCCGGAGAGCTAGCGGTCTACCCGGTGGAAACCGTGGCGCAGCTGGCCGCCCATCTGGCTGGGGAGGCCCCCATTTCCCCCGCGCCCCCCTGGCAGGGGACAGCGGCGGAGCAGCCCCTGCCGGACTTTTCCGAGGTCCGGGGCCAGGAGCAGGTGAAGCGGGCCCTGGAAATCGCCGCCGCCGGGGGGCATAACGTGGCCATGATTGGCCCGCCGGGCTCTGGGAAAAGCATGTTGGCCCGGCGTTTGCCCTCCATCCTGCCGCCCCTGAACCGGCGGGAGGCGTTGGAGGCCACCCAGGTCCACTCTGTCATGGGCCTGACCTCCCAGGAGCGGCCCTTACTTACCGCCCGGCCCTTCCGTGCCCCCCACCACACCATTTCCTCCGCGGGGATGGCCGGGGGTGGGAACCCCTACCCCAAGCCGGGGGAAATCTCCCTGGCCCATCACGGGGTTCTCTTTTTGGACGAGCTGCCGGAGTTCCACAAGGACGTGCTGGAGGTGCTCCGCCAGCCCATGGAGGAGGGGGCCATCTCCGTGGTCCGTTCCGCCGGGACGGAGCGCTACCCCAGCCGCTTCATGCTGGTGTGCGCCATGAACCCCTGTAAGTGCGGCTGGTATGGCCATCCCTCGGGACGCTGCCGCTGCTCGCCGGGGGAGGTTAAAAAATACCTGGGCAAGCTCTCCGGCCCCCTGCTGGACCGCATCGACCTCTTTGCGCAGGTGCCCCCCTTGGAGTTCGCCAACCTGGCCGACCGCAGCCCTGGGGAGTCCTCCGCCGCTGTGGGGGCCCGGGTGGCGGCGGCCAGGGGACGGCAGGCCGCCCGCTTCGGCCCCGACGGCCCCGCCTGCAACGCGGAGATGGGCCAGGAGGCGCTCCGGCAGTTCTGCGCCCTGGACCAGGCGGGGCAGGCTGTGATGAAGGGGGCCTATACCCACATGGGCCTCACCGCCCGGAGCTATGACCGCATCCTCCGGGTGGCCCGGACCATCGCCGACCTGGACGGGGCCCAGGCCATCCAGGCCGCCCACCTGGCGGAGGCCATCCAATATCGGGAATCAGAGTATTTCCAGCGGTAATCGCTCAGTGCGTGGAAAAAGGC